>CAILTZ010000001.1 GCA_903837255.1 uncultured Pirellula sp.
CACTTGGTCTCTCCCTACTGGGGCATCGCAAACTCGGTGTTCGACGCGCAGAGCGAAGCCGATTCGGCAATCGAAAGCCTGTCGTTCTCAGACGACGGCGACACCCTGGTTATCTCCAATCGGAATAACCGTGTGTTCGGCCTCAGGACCAAAGCCGCCACCCAAGAATCCAAGTAGCAGCGTTGCAGCTAAGACAAGCTCTCCGCAGGCCGCACCCGAAACTCCCAGAGCATCTGCAATCCCAAGAGCATGGCCAAAGTCACACAGGTGATTTGGTAAGCAGTCAGCCCCAGCCACAATACAGACTCCGGGCGAATCCACTCGGTCACAAATCGGAATGCTAGATATCCAAGCAAGTACAACTTGAGCCTCTGGCCTTTGAGCCAGCCTTGCCGCTCGAATAGCACCAATCCTACCAGAGCAATGCTATGAAAGAGCGTCTCGTAAATCTGCACCGGATGCCGTAGCAACTCTCCACCATCAGGCGCGGTAGGAAATGCGACCCCCCAAGGCACCTGCGTCGGCGTCCCGTAGCAGCAACCTCCAAAGAAACATCCTATCCTCCCCAAGCTTAAACCCGCTGCCACCGGCATAGCAAACGCATCCCCCGTCCTCTGGCGGACCCCAAGCCACGCCTTGGTCATCTCGACGGCCAAGTAACCTCCGAAAATCCCACCCAAGACCGTCTTCCCATCGCTGAGCCAATGCACCCAAGGACTCAGCCCGCTCCAATCGCGCTCGAGCAAAAACGGAAGCTTGGCCCCAATAAATGCTCCTAGCAAAGCCGCCAAAGACAAGTACCGTTTTTGATCGCCCGTCACCAATAGCTTGACGCGACTCTGGCGATAAAGCCAATAGCTCGCGATCAGGGCCGCAACCATCATGAGCGAATGCAAGAACCGGCCTGTCGCAAGACTAACCATCGATCGGTCGGCCAATAACAAGAGGCTTGATCAACTCCGGAAGCGGTACATGTCCATTGCGATACAGGACGTTGTAAGCGCAAAACGGGATGATATGACCGCTAGGGAGTACATGGTGCGTGCAACACTTCATCACTCGCCGCACATCGAAATTATAAGCGTCCAAAAAAGAGGTGATCGTTATGCGTAGCAGTTGCTTGCTGCCGAGTTCCTTTTCAATCGCTTTGGCAAAAAAATCATCGGCAAGCTGCTGACGATTGCCAAGCGATACAAGCACAGGCCCACGGTTAGACTCATCAATGGCCTCATCACTGGCACCGTCACTGGAATCGACGCATCCGTTCGGGCCACAGCATGCATTCCTAGCCAGATACAACGTCGCCAATCGCTTTCCCTCGTCGCGAGTGAAACTCAGCCCGTTGGCCAGCAGGTCCCGATTGGCCTTGGCATCGATGAATCGCGTCAGGGGAACCAAGCTTCCTTCGTGCCGATAGCACATCGCCAAGACATGGCAATTCGGATGCGCGCAAGGGAGCGGAAAAAAGTCCGATTCGCAGAGTCGGCCTTGCGACTGCTCACACAAGAGCCGAATACAATCCGGAGCCGTGATGCGAGCCTCGATTTGTTCCGGCAAATAATGTCGACCCGAATACGTCGCCGGCTGGAGACTCAGGCCGCTGACCCAAGGCCTTGCGGCAGCAAGCTCCAGCAAACCCCCAAGCTGACCTTCGTTGACTCCCGCTTGCAAGGTGGCCACCAAGGTGACGTTCAAGTCCGCCGCCCCTAGCCGATCGAGGGCTTGGAGTTTGGTCGCAAGAAGTGGCTGTCCTCTGAGTTTTTCAAAAACAAAGTCCTCGACTCCATCCATTTGCAAATAGATCTCAACTCGATGCTTATGCTCGGCGATCTTCGCGACAAGCTCCGCGTCTTTGGCCAGCCGAATGCCGTTGGTGTTGATCATCACATAATGGATCGGCTGCGAAAGAGCATAGAGCAAGATCTCTTCAAACTGCGGATGGAGCGTCGGCTCACCCCCCGAGAGCTGCAAAACATCAGGCTGGCCCTCGGCCGGTGAAGGCCTTGGAGTTCGATGCAATCGCAAAGAGCGTTTGATCGTTGACCG
>CAILTZ010000002.1 GCA_903837255.1 uncultured Pirellula sp.
GTCCAACGATACGTTACCTCGAAGCGATCGCACACAAAGCCATGGCCAACGATTTAACGCAGCGGTATGCATCGGCACAGGAACTGCGAATTGACCTGCAGAACTGGATCGCGGGGGATCCCATCAGCGCGGAACGCGAAGGGTATTGGGAACAAGCGATCCGCTGGCCTTCAAGGCATCGAGCATCGGCGACGGGATTGGCAAGTGCACTTGCCATCACGTTTTTGGCAGGTTCCTGTTTCCTGTGGTATCAATCCGCTCAGAAGAGCCTGCTAAATAGGCAAGCAAAACAGCTTCAATTGGCTCTCGATGATTCCGCGCGCTTGCTGAACGAAACCCGCGATGCAAAGACAATTGCCGAACAGGCCAATCAGGACGCTCAGGAGGCTCGAAGGCTCGCTGTGGAGAGAAAGGAAGTCGCCCAAAAACGCGAAGGACTTGCGTTCGAAGGACTTTTGCGGTTCCAAGACATCCTGCTTGCCAATCAAGCGGCGTTTCAATCCGAGAAACTCTATGGAGTACAGGAGCAACTCGTTACGCAGACTAAGGAAACGTTTGCAGGGATTCTCAATAATCTCTCAGGAAATTCCTCGCCTCAACCCCAGACCCTCGAGTATCTGCAGGTTTTGACCCATCGCCTCGCAGCCATGGAAAGACTCGCCGGACGACCCGACCAAGCCCTCGTTGCCATCGATCAAGCCTGTGCATGGATGCAACGATGCTTGGGTATCCCGGAACTTCCAGATGCCATCGAAGCGGATCTACAACTGCGCATCGGGACACTTCGTAGCCAGCAAGGTAACATCGCTATGCTAAGCGACAAGGTCGCACAGGCCATACCGGCCGTCGAAGAGTCAATCACCCGACTCTCTGGGTTAGTAAAATCCGATAGGCTCGATACGGAAGATAAAAAAGCAGCCGTTGCAGTCCTTGTGCAATCCTACACCGCGCTTTCCTCGATCAAGCAGACTCAAGGCGAGATTGACAATGCCAAAGCGGATCAATTACGCGCACTGGAATTGCTCAACAGCCAGTTGCCAAACACTTTCACCGCGGCCATGGTCAGTGCGCAAGCTCATTATGGGATGGCGATCCTCCACGTCCAAAGTCAGGAGCCCGAACAAGCCATCGAACAGTTTGAACGAACCTCGGATGCACTCGTGCTTGCGGAGAAACTCAGCCAAGTAGCTCTCCCGTTGGAATTCCTCGCCTATCGATCGCAGTTGGCTTACAATCGAAGCAATCTACTCGTATCCCAGAATCAACCATTGCGTGCCATTGAGATCCTCAAGCAGCAATTGCAGTTGGACACTCAGGCCGTTAGCGACTTCCAGTCGAATCAGATCATCCTGGAAGCCTATGAGCGTACCGCAAACTTCTTGCAAGGACTCTACGTGCAAGCAGGCCGACAGTCCGAAGCCGTCGACGTATGTCGCACCTGGATCGAAATCGCAGAAAAGCTCCTCCGTGATTACCCACAAAGCGAACCTATCGTCCACTGTGCGATCCAAGCAAACCACTTTGCTGGTCATTTGGACCAGCAGATGAACCATAGCGACGTGGCGCTGGATCGATACCGCAAAGCGCTCGCGATGTATCAACAAGCTGCTGAGGCGCAGATTACGAGCCCTAGGCTAGTCTACCAAAAGGTGGAGTTGGAAATGCATCTGCTGCAGTTGCATTACCTACTCGGGTCCAAGGACCAGGCCGAGTCCATTTTTGAGCGGGCATTGGAGGCGGGGCAACGGCTCAAAGAATTGACAAAACCCGAGAGTCAAGAACTCACTTCGGCGATCCAGCAGTTGCAGCGAGGCATCGATGCGATGCGAACTGGCAACGACCTAGAACTGGCAAATACGTCAGAGGCAAAACTGAAATCAGTTGGCCTGTGGTAAGCCTAAAGCCTGCTCCACAGGTGTGTCGCCATCCGGGCTTGAAGACTCTAGGTCTGGCGCCCGGGACCGGTGGCTGGGGGACTGGCGCCCAATGGAGCTCATCGGTTCCAATCTTTCGCTTTGCCCATTATGCATTATGATACTGGGCGCTCGCCGTGCGGCGACGGATTGGAAACGAAGGGAAGGTTTAACGTGAAGCCCAAGGCTGTACTGGCATACTGTCGCGAAAAAGGGATCAAAGCTGTCGATATACGTTTCCCCGACGCTTTGGGGCGATGGCGACACTTCTCGATTCCTGCTTCGAGTTTGACCGAGAGCGTCTTTGAAACTGGATTGGGGCAGGAATCCTGTTTTTTTTATGACTCGATCGACGATCAAACGCCGTGGATTTTGGTGCCTGTTCAAGACTCCCATTACTTGGACCCCCTTCAGAGCGAACCGACGCTCGTTCTGATGGCGACCCTCCAAGACGCCTGGTCGGGTGAGGAGTGTTGGTTTGATCCCCGGTCGATTGCCGTCCGATGCGTCGAAGCCTTTCGAGGATCTGGCGTGGCCGACGAAGTTCTCTACGCGAGCACGGTCCCGTTTCGATTGCACCATCCTGTAAGCTCAGCCCAACCCTCAGACCCTCTGGAGTTGCAATCCCCAGCCCCGAATCACGCTTTGGCCGGTGGCCGGTTCGATCCTGATGCTTGGTTCCGTGCCAACCTCATGCACTTGGCTCTCGAGTCTGGACTTACTATCGAGAGGCATTATCGAGGCTCACAAGCATCCAGCGAATTTTTGATTGGAGCGAAACCCTTGGTCCAAGCTTGCGATGACCATTTGTTGCTCCGCTCTCTGATTGAAACCACAGCGATGCAACAAGGTTTGGCGATGGATCAAACGGACTTGGTCTCCAAGTCGGCTTGGACATTCCTCAAAGGCTCGGAGGCTCTGCTCGGTGGTTCACGAGGGTTCGGTTTGAGCGAAGTCGGATGGTATGCTGCGGGAGGAGTGCTCAAGCATGCAAATGCATTGGCAGCCATTGGGGCCAGTTCTCCGATGGTCAGCAGACTACCACCGAGAAGTTGGAAGCTAGCCTTATCGGACCGAATGCATGATAGTTTGGTCGCGGTCGATCCGGTTTCCAACGACCCGCGGTACCGGTCGCTTGCCTACCGTTCGATGCCGGCTTTAAGCTGCCCGTATTTGACCATGTCGGCAGTGGCCATGGCGATGCTCGATGGAATTCTCCGCAAGCTCGCTCCTCCAACGGAAGTGAAAAGCTCGTTGGAATCCGCTGCAGGGAAAAGCAAATCGCAACTGGCCGAACAATTGGCAGAGGATACAAGTTTTCTGATGCATGGTGAGGTTTTCTCGGAACGCTTGATCGCAGTCCTCTGCAAACAGCTTGTGCATTCCACCGTTTGACAGAAATTTATCCCAACATGACAAAAAAGTCCGAACCCGATTTTCCGAAGCGACGCGACAGAGCGTTGCGTGCTCTGAGGGCCCATGGTGCCAAGAACCTGTTGGTGACCTCCCCGTACAACGTCAGCTATTTGACAGGCTTCACCGGCGAGGACAGCTTTTTGTGGCTGACGAGCAAGGAAGTTGTTCTGCTCAGTGACGGCCGTTACGAGGAGCAGATTCAATCCGAGGTCCAAGGTGTCGACTTGGTGATCCGGCCTCCGAGTACGACCATCGTCGAC
>CAILTZ010000003.1 GCA_903837255.1 uncultured Pirellula sp.
AGGTGTACTCATGGTGTGCCATGGAAGATCCGGATTCGCTGGATCTCTCCATGAAAATTCGGCGGGTCGTTCATCTCGACCGGACTTGCTGTATCGGCCCCAACCTGCAAACCGTCGTTGGGATTCCTGGAAATCCATCCCTTGGCTTGGGCTTGTCCTACCGACCGATCATCGACAAAAAGTTCCATGCGTCGATCGTTGCTGACCGTCGCCTTGAGCGTTACCCACCGATCCAAGATCGATTCGGGGCCGACAATCCGCTCGATCCCCTCGGCTGAGCGATACGCAAAAACCGGCTTGCCATTCTCGACGGTTACTTTAAAGCCAAGATTCCTGCCGCCGCGAGCCAGGATCACTCCATCGCCAGAGGCTCGAAGTGTCGATTCGAGGGTCAAGGGACTGCGAGCTGGATTCAAGCCCTTCCCGATTGGAACCTCGATATGGCTCTTGCCATCGAAAAGCCCGACAGATCCCTGGGGACCCTCAACGATACCTATCTTTCCTAGAACCTTGCCGTCGTTGTGAAATCCCGATCGATCCAGGATCCCCGTGTCGACCCTTTCCGAAAAGCTGTAATCGAGTACCCAAGCGTTTGCGGGTTTGGGTGCTGGGGCCTCGGGCAACAAATCTTCAGCTTTCAATCGCTTTTCGTCGGCGTACTCGGGCACATGGTATCCGATCTGTTGCGATCGCTGGGCATAGCGACTTTCGAGCTCAGTTCGCTGCTGAGAATATGCCACGTCGGAGTACAAATTTCGGGTTTCATAAGGGTCGTTCACTAGATCAAAAAGTTCGCTCCAAGCTTCCTTGCCCGGATACTTGATGAGTTTCATCGTTTCGGTTCGAAGGGCTGTGACTGTCGGAGCAGCAAATCTTGCCTCTCTAAAGTAAGAATAAATGAAATCATCCCGCCACTTAGGCGGTTGGGCTTGCTCGCTCCAAAGAGCTTTCCAGCTTTTGCCCTGCATCTTTTGAGGGATTGGAATGCCTGCCAAATCCAGAAATGTTGGAGCAAGATCGATATTCAGCACGATCGCATCATGGACCAATCCCGCCGGGATCTGTTTGGGGTATCGCACGAGCATCGGTACGCGCATGGACTCTTCGTAAGCTGTTCTCTTATCTCCTAATCCATGCTCACCCAAGTAGTACCCGTTGTCGCTCGAGTAGACCACAACGGTGTTCTGTGCGAGGCCGAGCCGATCGAGTTCTGCGAGCAGTTTTCCGACGTTTTCATCGATCGCTTTGAGCCCCTGAAACATGCCCAAGTTCGTGGGGACCGAATCGCCGTCGATGGGCTTGGTGGTGCGATCTTCTTTGTAGATCGCCGCGATCTCGAGATTGGGCACCACTTTGGCTTGCGACTCTTTGTAGTCACCAGCAGTGCGAGGAGGCGGAGTGAACGGGCCATGACAAGTCTTGTATCCCAGGACGATCGAAAAGGGTCGCTCCTTGTTTTCACGCATGAATTGCAACGCAAAGTCGGTCGAAACATCGTCGACCCAGCCTTGGGTCGCTGTCTTTACCCCGTCGATCTCGATAGGGCAATCGAAATAAACCCCTTGGCCGATGAAACTTGCTGAGAAGTCGAATCCCGGACGTTTCCCGGATTGGTTCCCCATGTGCCATTTGCCGATATAAGCCGTCTTGTAGCCAGCCTCGCGCATCAGCGATGCGTGCGTGACGCTCTGGGCGGAAAACGGTGTGTGGTTATCGATGATGCCGTTGACATGCCCATAGCATCCGGTCAGGAACGCCGAGCGGCTCGGAGCACACAGGGCTGTGACAACAAAGGCGTTGCGAAACCGAACTCCTTGGCTGGCCAATCGGTCCAGGTTCGGAGACTCAAGCCACGAAAAGCGAGCTTGTTGGCCCTGCTGGTTTTGACGTAATTCCTTTTGCACACACCCGAGGGCATCGTGACGCTGGTCGTCGGTATAGATGAACAAAAAGTTTGGCCGAGCCTCGGAGGCGATCGATTTTGAAACCAACGCCATCGCCAGGAACATCGTCCAAGCAAGCAAGAAAAAAGCCTTACGCATGACGAAGTCCTCTTGGTGGAAATGAGCGGCCCCAGACGATGGGCTTAGCAGACGATGGGCTTAGTAGACGATGGGCTTAGTACTTGAGCAGAGCCTCGACGCGATGCGGAGCCAGCCGCTGGCGGCCTTCGAGAAACCCTAGCTCGATGCAAAACAACGCCCCAACCACATTGGCTTGGAAGTTCTCAAGCAGTTTGGTGCAAGCCTCAACGGTTCCGCCGGTCGCCAGCAGATCATCGACGATCCAGACTCTCGAACCGGGCTTGATCGCATCGATATGCATATGCAGCGTGTCGCTGCCGTACTCTAAATCGTACGAGTACGAATGGGTCTCGTAGGGAAGCTTGCCCGGTTTTCGAACCGGCACGAAGGCGGCTCCTAGCGCCAGGGCCAGCGGGGCTGCGAAGATAAACCCACGAGCTTCGGCGGCGACCAATGCATCGATCTTTTCGCCGCGAACCAGCTCGGCCATCCGCTCGATCGTCTCCTCGAATGCTTTAGGATCTCCAAGCAGCGGGGTGATGTCCCGGAACAGAATCCCCGGCTTGGGGAAATCAGGAATCGCGCGGATGTAGGAGCTCAAATCGAGTTGCGGGTTTTTAGTCATGTAGGAATCCGAAGATAGAAGGCTTTGGGGCAATGCAGGTCCAAAGGCCAAGAGGATACTGCAAGCGATTCCGGATTGCAAATTATCTGTCGTCTAAGCCCACTGGGCAGCTAGCGGCTAAGCCCGCTCTGCGGTGAATGCGATGACATCGCTTAGCTTCGACGCCCCGCAGGCGAGCATCACCACGCGATCGAATCCCAGGGCACAGCCGCAGCAATTGGGGATCCCGTGTCGCATGGCATCGATCAGCGGGCTTTCCAAGGGCAGTGGGAATTTCCCATCGGCGATGCGTTGCTCATTGGCCACCGCCGCGCGAGAGGCGAGCTCCTCGGGATCGCACAGCTCGTGATAGCCATTGGCCAGCTCGACGCCGCGATAAAAGGCTTCATAGCGTTCCGCAGTTCGTGGGTCTTTCGCATCGAGCTTGGCAAGCGCCGCTTGGCTCGCCGGAAAGTGAGTCACCAACACAGGTCGACTCTGCCCTAGCGAGGGTTGAACGACGGCCGAGAAAATCAAGTTGACCCAATCGTCCCAATCATCCGACCAATCGACGCGATCGATCAATTTTTGTTCGACCGACCAACGACCCAACGTTGGAATATCGCAATCGAACAGGCTCAGCCCCGTGGCTTGTTCAAAGGCCTGGGCAAAGCCGATCCGATCGGCTTGCGGGGTTTCGAGCAAGCTCTGGAGGAGCTCATCGAGCAAGCACAGGCCAGCCTCCAAGTCGCCGTTGACGTCGTACCATTCGGCCATGGTGAACTCGGGGTTGTGGACTTGGCCAAACTCCCCCGATCGAAAAACGCTGCCGAGTTGGTAGCAGCTCCCAAGCCCGCTAGCCAAGAGACGTTTCATCGATTGTTCGGGAGAGGTCTGAAGGTACCAGACCTGATCAACCAGGGTTCCGACCGAGTTGCCCGGTACACGGATGGGGTCTAAATGACGATCGATCACGCTGTAGCGAGACAGGATCGGAGTGTGGACTTCGGTAAACCCGCGCCGGTCAAAAAATGCGCGAAGGGTTTTAGAAAGCGAAGCTCGACGCACCAGATTCGAGACAGGCGCACTGGAGAGGCACTCGGGGTTCATCGGCGATAGTAATTCGAGCCGCTGGGCTGGTAACCGTTGGGCTGGTAACCACTAGGCCAAACCACCGGAGGTGTCGACGAGCTACTCGAACTTGATCCCGACGCGATTCCAGCCGGATACTGCGCGGATGTATTTTGCGGATAAGTATTCTGCGGATAAATATTCTGTGGATATGCAGGATTGGTCGAATAGCGACTGGTTACTTGCGAAGGATTCGAGGCGATGCGAGCTGGATCATAACGATTAGGATCGTAGCGATTGGCTTCATAGCCGGACAAGTACTGCGGTTGGATGTAGCCAGATTGCTGCGGATAAGCTTGGTAAGCTGGCTGATAAGCTTGGTAAGCTGGTTGCAACAAGGGCTGCGAGAGTGGATCAGCGGTCGATACTGGGGCGTAGAGTGAGTTGTAGGGGTTCAGTTGGGTAAGTGCGTTCGGATTTGGACGATTGTTAGGGAACAGTTCGGTGAGGATTTCAGGGCGTAGGCCGATGAGTCCCAGGAGTAGAAAGCCCAATTCGACCCAATAGAATCTACGCTTTTTTCGTCGGCGTCGGGTTATTTGAGTCATAGGGTTCTTCGGATCTTTGGCACGTATCGCAGGATCATCCTCGCGGCAATCGTCCATGGATACACAAACAGAGGGCTGCATGTCTAGGTCGAGTTGTACACCAAGCTCATGTGTCGCCCAAAATCTCTAGTGCAAGCTTACCTTTCCATTGCAAAAACAGGGTTTCAAAGGTCTGAGGGCCAGACAGACAGCGGATCACCGACCCTCCATCGGTGAGAATCCCCCAAGCGTTCCCTTCGTCGCTGGTGCCTTGGCACAGGAGAGCTTCGGCCCCCAAACATCGCAATCGCGCTAGGGGTTTAATTTCGTCGAAGCCTTTGGATTCAAGATCGCCGAGCCAATCGGCGTACGAATTTTTTTGGGATTCTGGCAACGACTCCCAGGCGACTCTGGATTCCGAGGAGTCTTCTACGTCGTTGGCCAAATACATCGCAAATGCAGCATCGTTGCTAAAGGACTTCATGTCGAGCGACATCGCGCTTGCGAATGGCCCGGAGAACCCGACGTTTGAATAGGTTCCTTCACCGGTGCCGTAGTCGAACTGCAAGAGAAAGCATTCCTGGGGGCCTTCGAAACCCGGCCAGAGCATGGTTCGCTGCTCGACAAGTTCGATTCGCGACGGCGGAATCGCGAACTGTTCGGGTTGGCTCAGCCACAGAGCCAAGTCCGATTTGGCTTTGGCGAGCGAAGTGGTCCATTCTGGTCCGATCCGATCGTCGGCGGAAAGCTCGTGCAGATAAGCCACCGCGCGTGCTCGGGAGGAGTCGTCTTGCAAAAGCTCGACGATCAAATCCACCGCGCGGAGTTCCCCGAGTTTGGCCAGTGCATAAGCCGCTTCGAGTTTGATACGGCGGTGTTTGAGTTCGATGGCTTGATTGAGTTTCCCGATCGCACGCGGCTCTCCCATGAGAGCAAAGTAATCGCAGGCAGAGACCAGGAGCGACACGGCGTCAAAGAGCATCCGCTGGATGACTTGGACGTTGTCGGAGAACTTGCGAGGATCCTCCTCGAGGGCTTGCAACTGCAAAGTCACTGCGCCAAAGATTCCCAGCAGTGAATCGAAGCGATCTGCGGCCGGATGGGGGCTAACGCCATGCTTGCGGACCATGCTGTTGGCTAGATCCAGGGCAGGAGCAAGGACGCTTGGGTGGTCGCTATCGAGCAAGCGTGGAAAGACATCGGCGAGTTTCCAGTTGGTCGACTGCATCAGGGTCGATAGAGCAAGTGCTGTGTCTTTCCAATCCGGCGGTGGGGATTCTACGAGCAGGTCCATCGCGACGCGAAGGCTCGATGAGTGACCGCTAAAGAGCATCGATTGGAGGAACAGGCCCAAGGATTTGCTCGGATTATATTTGCGAAAAGCGCGGTAGCACTCGAAGGCTCTTTGGGACACGAGCAGTCCGACCAGCCGAGCGGTTTGTTCCTCGAACGTTGACGGGCAGGTTCGAACCAGCTGGTTGAGCCAATTTCCCAGGGTCACCAGGGCGTCTTGGAAGATCGCTTTGCGGTGGCCTTGGAGTTTTCCCAAGTTTTCCCGTTCGATTTTTTCCAGCTCGCAAAGCCGCTCGGCCAAGAGCAATGTCGGGAGCCATTCATCGGGTGCTTGCCAGAGAAGTCCGTGAGGATTTTCATGGTCATCATCGGAGGTATCCAGAGCATGTTCTAGCCGTCCAAGGCATTCTAGAGCCCAGAGCTGGTGCTCGGGAGAATAGTCAATTGGATTGATTTCCATGGGAAAACAGCTGGTTTGGATTAGTCAAAAGGCAGAATTCAAGGTATCGTAGACGTAGAAAATTCATAAGGAAAGTGCAGATATGACGTTACCGATGCCGGAGCATTTCTCCGAGCTACCCCTGTCTCCGGTCATGCAACGGGCTTTGGCCAAGATCGGTTGGACCAAACCCAGCCCCATCCAAGCCGGGGTGATCCCCCATGCGCTGGAGGGTTATGATATCCTCGGCCAAGCTCGCACGGGGACAGGCAAAACCGCTTCGTTTGCCATCCCCATCCTCGAACAACTCGACCCTCTGAGGGTCAATCCCCTGCCCCAAGCCTTGGTTTTGATCCCTACGCGTGAGTTGGCCAATCAGGTCCACGGCGAGTTCGTGAAGTTGGCCGAAGGCTGTCCGACCGAAGTGGTCGAAGTAGCCGGTGGCAAGCACATGCAAAAGCAGCTCAAGGCGTTGGCCAAAGGGGTGCAGATCGTCGTCGGGACACCGGGCCGGGTGATCGATCACATCCAGCGAGGCTCGCTGCGACTCGATGGGCTGTGGTGTGTGGTGCTCGACGAAGCCGACCGGATGCTCGACATCGGGTTTCGTCCGAGCATCGAACGGATCTTGCGCCGCTGCCCCCAGAATCGTCAGACGATGCTCTTGAGCGCCACGCTCGACGAACGCATCCGAGATCTAGCCAACCGCTATTTGTACGAACCAGTAGTGGTCGATTGCTCGGACAAAGACGTATCGGTTGAGACGATCGAGCAGCGATTTATCTCCGTCAGTCCAGATCGCAAGCAAGAGGTTCTCTTGCAGTTGCTTGAACGCGAGCAACCTCCGCAAGCGATCATTTTTTGTCGCACCAAGATCGGGACGGCCAAGTTGCATCGGCAGCTCGAAAGGTTTTACGCAGGGAAAACGGACCGCAAAGTTCGAGTCGGGACGATCCACGGCGACATGAGTCAGCCGCAGCGGGACGAGGTGTTCAAGGCTCTGCGCGAGAACAAGATTGATATTCTGGTGGCAACGGATGTGGTAGGTCGTGGGATCGATGTTTCATCGATCTCACACATCATCAATTACGACTTGCCCGACGAGTGCGACGACTACGTTCACCGCGTAGGACGAACCGGACGGATGGGCCGATCCGGGATCGCTTTTTCGTTTGTGAGCAAGGACCAAGGATATCTGCTTACGGATATCGAGCAGCGGATCAATCGGATGCTCGAGAAGGATCCACTTTCGGAGGTGGTTGGCAAGCGACGCGTCCCGACGGAGGCTTCCAGCAAGCAGGATGTCCGAACCAGAGCAGCGATTGCCCACGAACCTTCAGCCCACGGAGATCTATCCCGTGGGGATTTAGTCCAGGGAGATTCTAGGCAGGTGGTCATCGGGTCTGAGTCCCCGGAGGTGCCTGAGGCGGATTTGCCGTTTGGGACAGCACCAGCTCGGCGCACGGCTGGCCGCGCCAAAAGCCGCGGATCTGTTCGTAGAAGATAGTGTTTCTAGTTAGCTTTGCCGCGCAAAGCACCATCGAGCATGACCGCAGCGTGTCTTGCTGATCCCGCCGTAGTATGGGCCTCTGGGCCCGTACTATGGCGAGGAAGTGGCTTTTTTTCAAGCGGTTGGATTGTTCACCATC
>CAILTZ010000004.1 GCA_903837255.1 uncultured Pirellula sp.
ACGCTTGTTCGACATAGTTGCACGAAAAAATGGCAGGACGATAGGATGTCCCAAGCTGGCGCAAATATCGTGCCAAAGTTGAAAAATTTAGCAAGGCGAATTCAGTGCCGAACACTATTGGCTGCAAGCCTGTCCACTTCTTCATGAGGTTTGTTCTGAGCAGCAAATGGTTGACGTCTATTTATGCTGAAGCCGGACAGGCTGGAAGCCTATCCCACGTGGCTTAGTTCCGTCCTATTGCCCAATTAGCCCTATCTGACCAGGAATCCAATAGTCCGGCACTTTAATTTCGCGCTTTGGACGCTTATGAATTATGCTGGGACACAGTCGCCTATTGCGGCCAGTCCGTTTTGCCCCATTGCCATTCGAGGCCGCATGATCCGAATACTCCGGTGCAAATGGTTGTTATTACTAGTCGGGCTTGCAATACTAATCTCGAGCCCCACGACCGGCTCGGCGCAAAGCAAAGCCCCAAATTCATCGGCCAGCGACCCGACGCGATCGATCCCAGAAGTCCTCAAACCCTGGATCCCGTGGGTCCTCTGGGACGATAGCACCCCGCAAGCACCTTCGACATACCGCAACCCGGACGAACAGATCCACTACTGGCCCTCCCAGGTCGACATCCAAGCCGACGATGGGCAAGGAAGCTGGCAGGTGGCGGTGGCTATCTACCGTGAATGTTGGTTCCCTTTACCCGGTGGGACCGAGCACTGGCCCACCAGCGTGACCGATTCAGACAGCCCACTGGTCGTCGTCGAACATGATGGATTTCCATCGGTAAAGCTCAAGCCGGGCAATCACTCTCTCAAGGGCCAATGGCTCTGGAAATCCTTGCCGCAGAAACTTGCGATCCCTCGCAGCTATGGCCTTGTGCGTTTGCAAGTCCGCGGCGAATTGATCCCGACTCCGAATTGGGATAACTCCGGCATGCTGTGGCTCAATCGATCGACGGTCGGGCAAGTCCAAGAGGATAGCTATTCGTTTGATATCTACCGATTGATCCAGGACGGTTCGCCGATCTGGTTGCGCACCGAGATCGATCTGACAGCCACAGGCAAGAGCCGCGAAGTGGAGCTCGGATTCATCCTTCCTGAGGGTTGGCAACTCTCCTTTGTCAATAGTCCTATTCCCGTAGCGATCGACGAGACCGGTAAGCTCAAAGCCCAACTGCGAGCCGGCAATTGGAAGATCCTCGTCGATGCCTTTCGAACCGAGGATTTTAAAGAACTCAAATACTCCCCGCAGACTCCACCGGCCAAAGCCCAGGAGCTCATCGCGCTGCAGGGGGCGCCCAACCTGCGGACGGTCGAACTCCAAAATGTCTTGCCCATCGATGCGCAAATCACGCGGTTTCCTAAAGACTGGCGGAGCTTGACGGTCTATCAGTGGAAGACCGATGCACCGGCGATGCTGGTCGAAAAAAATCGCGGGATGGGTGTCGAGAAACCCAATCAATTGAGCGTCCATCGGACACTCTGGCTCGATGACGACGGACGCGGGATGACGTATGAAGATCTCCTGGACGGAGAGCCCAAACAGATCACCAGGTTGGATGTTGCCAAAGAGCATCAGCTCGGCGTGGTCCGCATCCAAGGCGAAAGGCAGCTGATCACGCAGAACCCCGACACCGGTTCCCAGGGGATCGAGCTTCGGGTGCGTAGGCCACAGATAGAAGCGGTCGGACGGGGGACGAACATTCAGGATATCCCCGCGATCGGTTGGCAGACCCCAGCCGATGAGCTCGACGTGAGGTTGTACTTGCCACCAGGTTGGCGGATGTTGGCTCTCTTCGGGCCTGATCGGGTCGAGGGGGACTGGCTGACCGCGTGGAGCTTGCTCGATCTGTTCCTGCTACTGGTATTCAGCTTGGCGGTGTTTCGACTCTACGGATGGTTGCCGGGACTGATCGCTTTTGCAGCGTTCGCGCTGACCTATCATGAACCTGGTTCACCCCGCTGGACTTGGTTTTTTCTTTTGATCCCCTTGGCATTGATTCGGGTGCTCGGTCCGCTCAAGACCCATAGGCTACTGCACGTCTGGAAGTACATCGCCCTGTCGGCGCTTCTATTGAATCTAGTTCCATTTGCTGCTGTGCAGATCCAAAATGCGATCTACCCGCAGCTCGAACCGAGCAACACGAACGTCAAGTACCGGACCTTGTTTCAGTGGATGGAACAAACCTCCAACGACCGAGTCGACAGCCTCAGCGCTGGCAAAACAGGACAGGTTCTATCACTCGAAACCGAGCGAGTCTCGGCGCAGATTCCAGGACTCAAATCCAACGTTTACTTCGAGCGATCAGCCGATCGAGCCGACGTCCAGACCAACCAAACCCAGGTTGGTAATTTTGCTTACGATCCCAAGACCAGCATACAAACCGGAGTCGCTAGACCGCAGTGGTTCGGGACGACCGTTCACTGTACATGGGACGGTCCGGTTTCCGACACGCAGACCATTCGCCCGATCCTGATCTCCTGCAATGCACATCGTGTGCTAACGATCATCCGTCTATTTCTCTTGACGTTGCTGCTGGGGATGTTGCTCGAAGGAATTGGCAGATTATGGAAAAAAACGTTGCCGAGTTCCTCTGCTATCACGACAGGACAAACCACGGCGATGTTGCTCGCATGGGGATTGGTCGTCGCCTCGAGTGCTTGGCAGACCGCCTGGGCACAGGTTCCCGATCCTGCGACGCTCGGCACGTTGAGAGATCGGGTCAAACAAGCCAGCGATGCTTTTCCCAGCGCGGCCGATATTCCGGAGATGTCGCTTAAACTCCAACGCAGCAGCTTGGATTTCCAAGCCACGATCCATGCGGCCGCGGCCGTTGCCGTGCCGTTGCCAGGGAAGGGATCGAGTTGGTTTCCGAGCAGTATTCGACTGGATGACAAGGATGCCCAGGTCGTCCGCCTAGAAGACAATCATCTTTGGGTTTTGGTTCCTGAGGGGATTCACCAACTGAGCGCCCAAGGTCGGATGGTCGAAGCCACCGAGTGGAGTTGGGGATTCATCCTTGCGCCTCGACGTTTGTCGATCGACGCCGCCCAGTTTTTGATCAATCCCCACCCCCTGCATCGCCTTGGGTAGCACCGTATCGGTAGCAGATGCTGGGACAGAGGTCCAAAGAAGTGCCACCACAACGCAAACGACAAGCCCCCCC
>CAILTZ010000005.1 GCA_903837255.1 uncultured Pirellula sp.
GGGCCTTAAGTTTCTTTTGTAAGGTCTTTTGTTTCGTAGCTATGAGTCATGGCCCCACCGGCGTGAAGCCGGGTGGTGGCCTTCCTTGCGTATGAATGGCTCAGGTTCATTGACAACTACTTTGAGGGCATGCAGCATACGTTGGTTCTGGTCACATTGCGCACCGGAAATCCTGTGGAGCTATTTAGACGGATCAATCTTCGATTGCTCGCCATTGGTTGTCCAGCCATCGATTCCAGAGCATGGAGCCGTTGGGCTCGATGCACAGTTGCACAGCGTGGTCGCGGGCCGTGTGCAGAACTTTTTGCCCGCTGGGTGAATAGACTTGAAAGACCCTTGGGTCTAGCGACCTATGTGAACCGCTGATGACGATCGTCGAGGGCTGGCACCATGCGATCAGCCCATCTTGTTTGGTCGTCAGCGAACCATGATGAGGGGCCATTAGCACATCGACCTGCAAACGCGGCCGAGCCGTCAGGTCTTGAGTCCCTGGTGATTCTAAATCGCCCGGCAGGAGAACGCGTTTTTGGGCGAACTCGATGACCAAGCACAGGCTCCTGGCGTTGTCGCTAATCCTCTTTTTACCCGGTTTGGACTTGTTCGGTTTCGACGCGAGGCTGCTGGCCAGCCGGAATTGGCCTGCCGAAGCCTCCGAGTCTGGATAGATGGCACTCATGGTGTATTGGTCGCTGGTTATCAGTCTAGATTGAGCGGTCCAGTACTCGATGGGAATGCGTTGGTGTTTGATGGACTCGAGCAAGGATCGGAGGCTTGGACTCTGATGTTCAGCGACGTGATGGGTTGTGATGAATCGGTCTACGGGAAACCTTTCGATCAGACCTTGCATGGCATTGTAATGGTCCGAATCGGCATGGGAGAGAACCAGTCCGTCGATGCGTCGAACACCCATAGACCAAAGGGCTTGGGCGATCGGCTGGTAGCTGCGTTGATGATCCCCGAGTCGCCCTGCGTCGTAGATCCAATTTCTGGAGTCGGGAGTTTGGACCAGCACGCAAGTACCGTGTCCGACGTCGATGAAAGTGACCTTCAGTGCCGATCGATTCCTCCGCCAGTTAGAGCGTCCGAAGGCTTCGTTGGCTTCGAGCCAAAGATGGCCTAGGGCAAACCAACAGCCCAGTCCCCAGAGCATGGCACGGCGGGCCGATGCCCTAGAGGTTCCGAGCCAAAGGGCGATCGACAAGGCGATCAGGTAAAAGCCGATCAGCCACCAATTCGGTGGGGCGGCTGACCAGAAATGACCATAGGGCAATTTGTCTGCGAGAGTCACGATTTCCGATAGGGACCAAAGGCAGATGCCACAGCACATGCCAAAGAACCACGCGAGAGGAGGGCACCAAAAAAACAGGATCAGCCCCAGTCCGGCCAGCAAGGCTACGAGCATTGGCAACCACAAAATCAAATTGAGCACGATTGAGATCGGGCTGATGATATGGAACGAGCACCAAACCAGTGGTGCGGAGATGAAACTGACCCAGAAGCTGCTTCGGATCGACTCCCAGCAAAGGGAGCGAAACCCACGCAGGGACTTGGTCAGCCAATTTTCTTTAGACTCGATCAGTCGCTGGATCGGTACGGATCGATGGCGGAAAAGGGGGAACGTCAAGATCAGCACCGCGACGGTCAAAAACGAGAGTTGCGTTCCGACCTCGAAGGCGATCGAAGTTCGCTGGGAGAGAATCACCAGTCCTGCGAACGCTAGGATATTCAGGCTGCTAAAGGACCATCCAAGATATCGTGCGAGGCATGCTGCGCAGAGCATGATCGTTGCGCGAGCCACTGGCGGATTGGCCCCGCAGAGCATCGCATAGAGTACACAGACACAGACCGTTCCGGCCAGAGCTGGACCTTTGGCGATCCGGAGCATCCAACCGCAGACCAAGAGAGTCAGGGCGACCATCTCGATATGCATCCCGGAGATCGAAAGCATATGGATCGTTCCCGTGGCAAGCATTTCTTCTTGGAGTTGCCAATCGGCTTGTTCACGCTGGCCCAGGACCAAGGCTGCTGTCAGGGGGGCTTGGCCAAGGATCACATGCTGGTCGATTGCATGGAGTGCTCGATGCGTCCAACGAGCTAGCCATCGATCGAGTCTCCAGGGGGAGCCAGCGTGCAATCTCTGAACCAGTTGTGGAGATTCAGATTTGATCTGGGTGGCGATCCGAAGTTCGGCATAGCGATTTCGCAGATCGAATTGGCCGGGATTGGTAGGTTCAGGTGGACGTCGCCAGTACCCATAGATCTGGACCGAATCACCGGGGAATAGGCCCGATTTCTTTCCGTCGATCACCAAGGAACCGTCTAGCGAAAGTTCGCTAAGAATGGAATTTTTCTGTATCTTGGTAACCTTGATCGACGTCAGTGTTTGCCAATCGTCGATGGTTTCGTTGTCGGATCCTTTGCGGATGGGGATCGACGCTCGGCGGTATCGAAGCGTCTGTTCGATCGTAGCTTGGATCACCACCGGTTTCCATGTTTGGGCCGATCCTGGATCATCATCAGCATCGACGTTGGCTTGGTTCCACTGCCGGAGTTGTTGGCGGACTTGGGATACCGCATGTTCATGCAGTGCACAGAATGCTAAAGCGATTAGGCTCATCCACAAAAGGCATATCGGCAGAGTTTGATCACCGGGGGTGGGTGCATAGAGTCGCGCCCACCAGAACAAGGTCCAGCCTAGGACCAATACGGCGCACCAGGTTACCAGGCCGAGCCACTGTGTCAGGTGGATCGAGGCCAGCACGATCAAGAGCAATACCAGCATAGGGTAGTAGGCCAGGCCTGCGAGCAAGCGAACTCGGGATATCTTCAAAAGGTTTTGAAGACCAGCATCAACACTAGCTTGGTTAGCAGAATCCTGATTTGCCATACATCCCTGCTTGGAAACGGAGACTAGATAGCCATGTCAGTCGGGCTTGAACGTTGGGTGGGCGACTGACTCGGTTTCGTTTGGAGCGTAGATCGTACGGCCGCCGTCGACTGGCAAGCACACACCGGTGATGAACGATTGGGTTGCAAGAAAGTAAGCGGCTTGGGCGACATCCTCGGGCCGTCCATGGCGTTTGACGAGGCTCGACTGGAGGATTTTTTCGGCGCGTTGTGCTGAAACGCTTGGGTCGAGCATCACCGGCCCTGGGAGTATTCCGTTGACGTGGACGTTTGGGTTTCGGCTAGCGAGTTCGACAGCCATGGATCTGACGAGTGTTTCGATGGCCCCTTTTCCGACGAAGTAGGCCGAGAAGTCTCGGTAGGGTCTGGCCACTGCCCAATCGCCAACTAGAACCAAACGTCCTCCGGTTGGTTGATCGACCATGGCTAATCCGGCGGCTTTGGCGACGTTGTAGGCTCCTAGGGTATTGATCTCGAATTGAGTTTGGGGGTCCTCTTGGCAGGTCTCTTCGAGAGGCTTCCAGTCCCAGACGGCGGCACAATGGACCATGGCGTCGAGTTGTCCAAAGGCGGCTCGGATCGAATCGGTGGCCTGCTGCATCGCCTCGTAGGAGCGGATATCCCCGGTGGTGGTCATGCAAGGGGCACCCAACTGGGAGAATTCCTCACGGGCAGATTGGAGTTCATCGAGGCTCGAACGCGCGTGCAGAGCGATGCGGTAGCCATGTTTGGCAAAGAGTCGGGCGACGACTCTTCCGACCCGTTTTGCTCCGCTTCCGGTGACCCAGACGACCGGCCCGGAGGGCTCGTCGGGCTCTTTGGGCACATCAGTGGCCGGGTGTTTTGTGGCTGGATGATGAGGAATTTGGGTGGAAGAGTGGGGGCTTGATCCTGGCATAGGCATAGGGTTCTCGAGGGTTGCCGGTTTCTTGGCTTGATGGTCCAGTATATCCGCAGGTCGAAAACACGCCCGAATTTGGTACGTTTGAGATTGGATTTTCCGTCGTGTGCTACCGCTGTTTGGATTGAAGGGACCTCTTGGATTCCTTGCAATCCCACCCCTTTTCGATACGATAGAGTAACTTCAAACGCCTCCGATGTCGCAATTCTTCTCGGCCTTTCATTGTCTTTGAACCCTGCAAACTTTTATGGCCCGAGGAAGAACCAAAGCCAACCCGGACGGATCGATGGGGGCGAGCAACTTTCCGATTTTGCTAACCTTGGATGATATGGATCCCAAGTCGGCTAGGGATAAAAAAGCCAGGGTGGTCAGGAACTCTGGCTGGTCGAGTATTCGCCTAGGGATTCTCTTAGCGATCCTGATGCCGCTTGCGGTCTTTGGATACTATCGCAACCGCTACACCTCGACGATCCAGCGGATTGAAAAATCGCTTGCGATGTGGGACGATCAAGCTGCACTGCGTGAGATCAAGAACATCGAGAATACCACGGGTTTATCCGCCGAATCGGCGTTTTACCGCGCTCGAGCCTATCGGCACAAAGGTGACGATGTGGCCTTTAGTCAGTTCGCTGGCATTGCCAAGCAGTTGGGATATCCCGAAGAGAAGCTTTCGACGGAAAGATTGTTGAGAGACATTCAAGGTGGTCTGGTCCCGAGCATGGATACTGCCATAGCCAAGGCCATGGCGACGGCCGACCCTGAAATTTCCGAGATCGGCCCTGCGGTTGTCTATGGTCGGTTAGGAAAACTCGAGTTTGACAAGGCAGACGCGTTTTTGAATTTCTGGTCAGAGACCGACCCAAAGACACCTTGGATCGATTTCTTTCGAGGGATGTTAGCGATCTCGGGTCGCGATGCAGACCGTGCCACCGAGTTGCTCGAGCGATGCGCCAAGAGCTATCCGGAGTTTGTCCCTGTCTACCGTCAGCTAGCATCTGCTTACTTGCAATCTCGCGACTCAGAGCGAGCGGTGCTGGCTTTGCAGCGTTATCTCAAGAGCAACAAGGATGACTTGGATGCAATCGGCGTTTTGGGAACCGCCCTGGTTAACTTGGATCGGGTTGACGAGGTGGCCAGGCTCTTTGAGCCATGGGTCGAGTCAGGAAAAGCGACGATCGACATGAGGCTTACATTGGCTAGGATCTATAGTGGGAAGAACGAGCCGAAGAAAGTTGTCGACATACTTAGTTCCGTCGCCGCGTTGTGGCCAGAGGATGTCAGGATTGCGAACCTTTTGAGCCAAGCTCATCAGGCGTTGGGGAACAACGCCGAGTCGGATCGTTTCGCGAAGGTCGCCGAGACAGGTCAAGCTGATGTGCAGTCGATCGACGGACGATTGGCAAGGCTCATGTCGGGGACAGACCGACAAGCCCAGCAGCACTACGAGCTTGGGCATATATTGCTTCACAAGCAGTCCCGCGAGGATGGCCTGTACTGGCTTAACTTGGCGCTGGGGATCGATGAGACTTTTCTTCCTGCGCACGAGGACATGGTGACCTATTACACGCGGGTCAATAAACCGGATCTGGCGGCTCGTCACCAACGCTACATGAATCTACGTCGCGGAGTGCAATGACTCATGCCTAGCCAACCCCATCGACATGCGATGCTTGGGCTGGCACTGAGCTTGGCCCTGTTGTTCGTTACCGCATGCAAACCCAAAGAGCGAACCCCGGATTTTCTGAACAAGCCGACGGAGAAGTCCAAGGTCGAGAATGGGTCGGTTGTTTTGCCAGCGCCAGAGTCGACAGCGAGCTCTTCTAAGATCGATTTGAAGTGGCTCGAGCGAGCGATTCCTGAAGCGATCGTTCGCACTGGCAGCGAGCAGGGCAATCTTTTTTTGCCCGAGACCACTGGGGGCGGAATTGCGGCTCTGGATTTCGATCGGGATGGTTGGCCCGATATAGCGTGTGCCGGTGGTGGATACGCGGATGTTGAGCGCAGAGTGATGCTCGGTCATCGAGGTTCGTTGCATCGCGGACTGGGTGAAGGTCGCTTTGAACATGTATCGACCGGTTCCCATTTCGATTTGTCGCATCGCTACAGCGCGGGAATTGCTGTGGCCGACTATGATGCCGATGGTTTTTTGGATCTGTTTGTCACGGGCTATTCGATCGGTCAACTGCTGCGCAACCAGGGTGACGGAACTTTTGAAACCATCGATGGCGAATCGATCGGGCTCGACGATCGTTTTTGGGGTGCCTCGGCGGCTTTCTTCGATGCCGATGGCGATGGGCTTGTTGAGTTGTATGTTGCCAATTATGCCGATTGGAGTTTTGACAACAATCCGATTTGCGGGGGCGAGGCTCGTGTTGGAAAAGCGGACAAGAGCAGCGACTACTGCGGTCCTCGGGAATTCAAAGGCTTGCCCGATGTGCTCTACCGGAATCTTGGAGATGGTACTTTTCGCAATATAAGTTCCATGGCTGGGATCCAAGACAATCTGCGGGGGCTCGGTGTTTTAGCGGCGGATTTCGACGATGACTCCGATGTGGATCTATACGTATCGAATGATGTCGATCCTAATCTTCTGTATCGCAACGACGGAGACTTTACGTTCACCGAGGTGGCGCGGCGCAGTGGCGTCGCGACCAATGATGCAGGGACTCCCGAGGGGAGCATGGGGATCGCCTTGGGAGATTACAATCTCGATGGACTCGAAGACCTTTGGGTGACCAACTACCAAAACGAACTCAATGCGCTATATCGCAATAGCGGTAAACTGCAATTCAATTATGCATCGATCCATGCCAGGGTCTCGGGAACCGACGAAGCCTCGGTCGGATGGGGTACCGCGTTTGCGGATATGGACTGCGACGGAGATGAGGACCTTGTGGTGGTCAATGGCCATATCGAACTAAAACCGCTGGGTTCAACGTACGACCAGCGACCACAGATTCTTGAAAACCTTTCCGGAAAGACTTTTCAGCTAGTTGCTCGCAAGAACCCCTATCTGCAGACTCCTCAATCCTCGCGGGGGTTAGCCATGGCCGATTGGAATCGGGACGGCAATCTCGATTTTGTTACCAGTCGAATCAATACCGATGCGGCGGTGGTACTCAATACGACAGCAGGTGGCCGTGCGCTTCGAATCCGTTTGGTCGGAACCAAAAGCAATCGCGATGCGATCGGAACCCGCGTTCGACTTCAGATCGGACAGCAGTTTTGGGTCCGCCAGATAGTCGGAGGGGGGTCCTATGCCTCGTCCAGCGATGCGCTGATCCATTTTGGAGTCCCCGAGACGGCCGAGAGCAAGGCAGAGGTTGAGGTTTTTTGGCCGAGCGGTAAGCGCGAGCGATGGATCGTTTCGGATTGGGATCAGGAGTGGATTTTTGTGGAAGGTCAGTCACCTCAGTGATACAAGAGCAAGAGCCCATCCAAGCCGAGACCGATAATTCAACAGCATTGTGGCTTGCCCAATTGCGTTGGATCGCGATTGCTGGCCAGTTGATCGTCATCGGCTTTGTTCGCCTGATCTTGGGCATCCCGCTTGCGATCCCTCAGTTGCTGACCATTGTGCTGCTGACAATCGCAAGCAACATTGCTTTATGGGTGGTTGCCAAGCGGATGGGGAATCAGATCCCCTATAGCATCTTTTTTCAAAACCGACTCTTGGGCGGCGTCCTGCTATTCGATGTCGCGATCTTGACCGGTTTGCTGTATTTCTCAGGTGGTGCTGCCAATCCCTTCATACTTTTTTATGTCGCGAACATTGCTGTTGCGGGAGTGGTCCTATCGCGGATCTGGGCGATCCTGATCTCGGCCAGTTCGGTGCTAGGCTGTTTCTTGTTGCTCAATACAGCCAACCCAGTAGGTGTTTTTGATGGTTCGCCGTATGTGCACAGCGCCGCCTGGGGGGTGGCCAAGTGGGCCTTTTGGATCTCCTTTGCAACTTGCAGTAGTGTGCTAACCTATTTTGTGTCCCAACTGGCCCTCGAAGTCCGCCTTAGGGATCGCCGCTTGGCCATCGCTGAGAAAGAGAGGGAGCGAGCCCAGAGACTCGAAGCTCTTGCGACTCTGGCCGCAGGGGCTGGCCACGAACTGGCTTCGCCACTCTCGACGATTGCAGTGATTGCCGGTGAGTTGTCCCGAACACTTGACAAACCTGAGATTCCCGACAAGGTCAAGCGGGACTTTGGTTTGATCCGAGAAGAGCTTGCACGCTGCAAAGATATCCTGCACCGAATGAAAAGTGGTGCCGGGGAGGCTGCTGCTGAGAGGCTTCATCCAGTCGCTCTTCGCGAGATCATTGAGGAGACCATTGACGCGATGCGCGAACCTCATCGGGTCGATGTCCGGATGGAGAAGGCTGTCGGTGATTTTAAAGCGATGCTGCCCAAGCAGGCTTTATCGCAAGCGCTTCGCAATTTGCTCCAAAACGGTTTAGATGCGTCTGATCCAGAGCATCATGTGACACTCACCTCAAACATCGCCCTAGGCAAACAGGATCAGCGGAATTGGCAATTGGTGATCGAGGACTCAGGTAGCGGGCTTAACGAGGAGGTCCTCCGGAGAATCGGAGAGCCGTTCTTTACCACCAAAGAGGTAGGTAAAGGAATGGGCATGGGCGTTTTCCTGACAAGAAATGTCATTCAAGGTCTCAGCGGTACGATTCGCTTTGAGCGGCGCTTGCCACGAGGCACGCTATGCAACGTATCGATACCGATCGGTGAGTCCTAGCCGGCCCGCGACACACTTGCTTTGGCAATTTCCTCCAAAGCCCGAAGGGCCTGCGTTTGACGTTCGCTCAGGTCAAATCCACTGATGGCCTTGCGCAAGTCCTCGCAGGCCGATTGTGCAAATCCCTTGGCGCATCCCAAGGTATAACCAGAGGCATCGCTCTGCTTGAGCATAGCTTGAAGATCCGCCTTAGCATTTTGCGGATCAGAGTTGTAGCGTTCGAACCAAGTTTGCCGATCGGCAGGGTTGAGCGTTCCCAGAAGGTAGATCCAGGGCAGGGTGGGTTTGTCGTGAGCGAAGTCGGTTCCAAGAGTTTTTCCAGAGGGTGCTTGATCGCCCCAAACATCCAGCCAGTCGTCGAAGATTTGGAAAGCAAGCCCCAGTTTGTTCCCGAAGGATTGCAGGGCATCGCAGCGCCAAGCCGGAGCGGCGGTCGACCAAGCGCCCATCGCACAGCTTGCGCCGCACAGTGCACCGGTCTTGCAGGCCAGGACATCGAAATATTCTTCTTGAGATAGTTCCCAATTCCCGATGGTTTGGTTCTGGCGAATTTCTCCTTCGCAAACACGTTTTGCGGCAGCGGAGATCCAGCGTCCAGGCAGAGTCGATTCGCCGGCGTTCGCAAGACCGTATGCATGTGTGAAGAGCCAGTCGCCGATAAGGATGCTAGTCGGGACATCCCAACGGACATGCACCGTCGGTTGATGACGTCTGAGTCCGCTGGAATCCAAAACATCGTCATGCACCAGAGTGGCTGTATGAACCAGTTCAACGACAATGGCAAGCCGGGTAGTTTCGTCGGTGCTTGGGCCAAAAAGCTCTGCGGTCAGGAACGTTAGAGCGGGCCTGAGGCGTTTTCCGCCGAGCCGAGCGACATATTTCAGAACGCGGTCGATTTGAGGGTTATCGCTTACGAGTTGCCTGGAGAGCTCGTCCTCGAAGGATTGGAGTTGGGGGCCGATGCATCGACATGCCTTCGCGAACGCTTCGCGGTATTTTAGTTCGTTGACATCAGCGGGAATCGATGGGCTGATCGAGGTCGACATTCCGTCGAGCGTTACACGTCCGCTATGGAAGGGGCTGAGTGTGGATGTTTCTGGGGATTTCATCGGTGAGTTACTTGGCTTTCCGGAAATCGCCCCGAGCTCCTCCCGTTTTTTCTTCGAGAAAGATAGGGCCAATTTCCATCGTGCGATCCAGAGACTTGGCCATGTCGTAGATGGACAAGGCGGCCACACTGGCCGCCGTTAAAGCTTCCATCTCGACACCGGTTTTTCCCGTGCTTCGCACTGTCACTCGCCATTCCAATATCTGCTCGCTCGCCCAGCGATGCTCGACGGTCACCGAATCAATCGGAAGAACGTGGCAGAGCGGGATCAAGCTTGCAGTGGCTTTGACGGCTTGTATGGCGGCGATTCTCGCAACGCTCAACGCATCTCCTTTGGAGAGGGCGTTGGATTGGATCGCACGGGCAGCCTCTTGCGACATGGAGATCCGCCCGATGGCGATCGCTTGGCGTGCGGTCGCTGCTTTGGCTCCCACATCGACCATCCATGCGTTACCAGCGGGGTCGACGTGGGTCAATTCAGAACGTTTGCGGCCAGCGCGTTTCATCGGAAGATCTCCAGCCAGATAGATGCCCGAAATCCCTGGAAAAGATTAACACCAAGGCCCCCGTCCACCAGAACCGAGGGCCTCGAAAAGTCTTTAGTAAGTACCCCTTACGCGGGGGTTAGCGTTTGTACTCAGCACCGAAAAACTCTTTGCTTTCGCTGACCCCGGGTTTGATCGTCCGCTTGCCTTGTTTCCAATCGGCTGGGCAAACTTCCCCGTTCTTTTCGAAGAATTGGAGGGCTTGGACCATTCGCAGAGCTTCGTCGACCGAGCGACCCAGGGGCAGATCGTTGACGACTTGGTGCCTGACGGTGCCATTTTTGTCGATCAAGAACAGGCCACGCAGGGCTACGGAGTCGTTGAGTAGGACGTCGTAATTTCTCGAGATTTGTTTATCCAAGTCGGCGACCAGAGAGTATTCGATTGGGCCGATACCCCCTTGGTCTCGGGGCACGTTTCTCCAGGCTAGGTGAGAAAAGTGGCTATCGACCGAAACGCCGATGACTTCGACCCCAAGATCATTAAATTCCTTGACTCTCTCGGAGAAGGCGATGATTTCGGTTGGGCAAACGAAGGTGAAGTCTAAGGGATAGAAGAACAAAAGGACGTACTTGCCTTTGAATTGGCTGAGGCTCAGCGTGGCAAACGAGCCGTCCTTCAAAACGGCTTCGGCGGAGAAATCGGGTGCGGGTTTGGTGACCAAAACGGCCATGGCAGAGTGCTCCTGGTGGGAAGGGTTTCAGTGAAATCGAATGGAAGCGTCATCGTCGCCATTGTCTAGGAATCGTCAAGTCTGGCGGGATACGAAAAAACGCTCGGGAGGGGATCCCGAGCGTTTTGAATTGGATTTTGGAGCCGAATCGTTTCGGCGGTTTGTGTGCTGATGCTTACTCTTTTTCGCCTGGGGAGCTCAACGTTGCCTGCCCCTTCGAGGAAGCTTGTTCGCCTGGGCTTGCTGGGGTCTCGGCTGCTGTTTGTTGCACCAAAGCTGTCAGACGCAGAGCGTTTTGGATTTCCGATCCCGAGAAGTACAGTTCGATTCCGGTGTATTCGGAAATGACACGAGGCTTACTGGCCAGAACTTCCCAGGACAGACCGTTGGCGATGTGCCAAGCGGTAGCTTGTGCGGTGTTTTGAGGAACATTGCCTTGTGCGAGGGCTTTGCACAGTTCGGCTACTTCGGGGTTTGCGTTGACTTCCGAGAGCCTAACGATTCGGTACTTCATGCGTGGGGTTGGATCAGCTTTGCCGTGTTCGAGGCAAAGGGTCGAGACAGAGACTTTGCGGGGTCGTTCGGGTTCGACTCGCATCATGCCACCCATACCGCCGCCCATGCCACCCATACCGCCGCCCATACCGCCCATGCCGCCGCCACCCATACCACCCATACCGCCGCCACCCATGCCGCCGCCGAAGCCGCCACCCATGCCTTGACCGCCACCCATGCCACCGCCGCCCATGCCTCCCATGCCACCGCCGCCCATGCCTCCCATACCGCCGCCCATGCCACCCATACCGCCGCCACCCATACCGCCCATCATTTGGGCTACGGCCGGAACGGCGCCGAAGGTTTCTGGAAGCACTACATCGAGGGATTCCTTGGATTTGTTGCGGAAGATGATATTGGCTTGCGTGGCATCTTTTCCAATGTACTCGACGCTGATGAGACCTTGGTCCATCGCATCAAACATCTCGACTCGTTTGGCGCTGCCGAGTTTGACTGGGTCGGCTTTTTTGGAGCGTGCCAGAGCGTTGGCTTTGCCGCTGCTTGGGATGTTGTCGTTATCGGCCGCCGCGGAGCGTTGGTTGCTGAGACCGGACAAGGGAGCCAGCACCAGGGCTAGGGCCAAGTGGCGAAGCATGTTTTTCATCTTGGGTACCTCAATCGAGCAGAATTTGGAATCGAGCAGAGTGGGTTTGTTAGGTCCAGGGAAAAAGTCCGGGGTCGACACCTCGGGTACATCTTCGGAATGCAACTGCTGTGCCATTCATAAAAATAGCGTCGTTCACCCCATCAAACTAATCGCTTCGACCCTAAAAATCCATCGTTTCAACCACGAAAAAAGGGGATATATCCCCGACAAGCGTCATTTTTTAGCATTCTGGGGGCTCAAAGTCTGGTTCCGGACCGCAATCTGGGTGGGTAAAGCGTTGCAAGAATGTTGCGGTTTGCTACCTTCAGATGTTCAGAAACGCGCTTGTGCCGCGGTATCTCCGTCTCAGTGTCTCTAGAACAACAGGATTTTGGTTCATGTCTTATTATATCGGCGAAGCCTTGGTGGGCGAAGGCAATGAAATTGCACACATCGATTTGATGATTGGGAGCAAGGATGGTCCGGTAGGGGTAGCCTTTGCCAATGCATTGTCCACTCAAAGTAGCGGTCACTCCAACCTGCTTGCGGTTTTGGAGCCGAACCTAGCGGTCAAACCATCGACGGTGATGATTACCAAGGTGACCATCAAGGGGATGAAGCAGGCTGTTCAGATGTTCGGCCCGGCGCAGTTCGCGGTGGCCAAAGCGGTTGCTGAGAGTGTCGCCAAGGGGGTGATCCCAGCCGATCAAGCCGAGAACTTGGTCATCGTTTGCGGCGTGTTCATTCACCCGGCAGCCAGCGACGATCGCAAGATCTATGAATACAACTACCAAGCGACTGTCGACGCGATCGCCAGCGCGATGAAGGGTTTGCCAACTGCCGCGCAGATGGTGGCCAAGAAAGACACTGCGTCTCACCCATTCAAGGGTTTCTAGTTTTATTCGTAAGCGAACTTGCATCGATCGCCGATGGGGCTTTGATGCTATCAAGCAAGACCAGGTGCTCGTATCGGGTTCCTGGTTTTTTCATGGACACCTTTATTACAAGCTTACCATGTCCTTTTTCAACGACCTAAAGATCCTTTACCACATGGTGCTCAGGCCGGTGCGTGGCAAAGACCACGCGCAGCGCATGGAGAATTTCTATGCTGGCCAAGCCGAGCACTACGATGATTTTCGCAAGCGTCTATTGCAGGGGCGCGAAGAGGTCTACCAGCGTTTAGGCCAAGCCAATGCAGGGACTTGGGTCGACTTCGGGGGAGGTACCGGTGCGAACCTTGAGTTCATCGGACCGTCGATCAGCAAGTTTCAGAATATCTATGTCGTGGATCTTGCAGAGTCCCTTTTGGGGGTGGTTGAAAAACGAGTGCGCAAGAACAGTTGGGAAAACGTCCAAGCGGTGGCGGCCGACGCGACGCGTTGGACTCCGCCCGAGGGTCAAGTCGACGTCGTGACCTTTTCCTATTCTCTGACGATGATTCCGGACTGGTATGGCGCGATCGAAAACGCCCTTAGAATCTTGCGACCCGGTGGCAGCATCGGAGTGATTGATTTTTACGTATCTCGCAAGTACCCTTCGGAGTCACGCGTCAGACACGGATGGTGGACGCGGAATTTCTGGCCGTTATGGTTCTCTAGTGACAACGTATTTCCTAGTTCAGATCATCTACCGTTTTTGGAAAGCCATTTTCAGAGGCTTTGGCTTCAAGAGAAGCGAGCCAAAGTCCCCTACATGCCCGTGGTGCGGACACCCTATTATCAATTCATAGGTACCAAATGTCCTTCGAATTCACCTGTCCATTCTGTTTAAACTCAACCCGTGTGGCCGAAGAGTACTTGGGCCAAAACGGACCTTGCGCTTCGTGTGGCAAGCCGGTGACGATGCCGACTCGCGATGTGCAGGGCAGGTTGATCCAAGCGGTGCAGACAGGCAAGTCGATTGGCCGCAAGGGGGCTGGAGATTCTCAGCCAGTTTCTCCCAGGGAGGATAGGGCCCTGCTGCGAGCCATCGTCGGCATCTCCGGAATCACGCTTTTGTTGTTGCTGGTCATCGGCATCTTCGTCGGCCTACCGATCCTCAGAAAGCAGATGAGGATCACCGCTCGCAATAGCGACTTGGCACGGATGAAGTCGATCGTTACGGCGTTGAATGCTTATTGCGACAAATACGGCAGTTATCCTCCGACCAACACCGTCGATGCTGCGGGCAAGCCTCTGCTTTCATGGCGTGTGTTGATCTTGCCATTTTTAGGTTATGGCGATCTTTATGATAAATTCAGATTGGATCAATCATGGGATAGTCCGTTGAACCTGAGCTTGGTCAAGGACATGCCCAGAGAGTTCTGCAGCAGCAACTCCCCGGATGCGTGGGGGAACAAGCAACCGAATTACGTTCTGCTAGTTGGCAAAAAATCCCTATTTCCACCGAGCGGACCGTTGGGGCGCAAGCAAGTCACCGACAACCCAACGTTATTGGTTGTCGAAACGTTGAACGGGATACCGGTCTGGACTGAGCCTGGCGACATCGATTTATCGGTCTCGGGGGCAGCCTTCGGGAACCTGCCAATGCAGTCGATCGGTGGGCTGCACTCCGATGTTGCACTGGGAGTCGATACGCAGGGCCAATCGGTGATCATTCCGAAATCCACGTCTACGACAGAGCTTGAAGCACTCATCACGCCCAGTGCTGGCGAGGCGATTGCTAGCAAGGAATGGACCTTGCACCCCTAGCGAATGAGCCCTTTAGTTTTTTTGGAGAGAAAAAACCAGATCAGAACAAATGCCCGGCAAATGATGTTGACTCAGAGGATCTCGATCGCTGATACTCCTTGCCCGCATCATGCAAGGGTGGGCCGAGGGTCGCACAATTGCAACTGTTGACGATCTGGATACCAATTCTCCGCCAGCGAGTAAACCCGGTTTTTCCATGAATTCGACTTTTGACAATCAAACCAAGGAGCGAGTCCGACTGGCGGTCAACATTGTTGACATCATCGGCGGCTATTCTGAGGTCCGTCGACAGGGTCGAAACTTTGTGGCTCGATGTCCGTTCCATGACGACCGGCGTCCGAGCATGCAGATCAATGCTGAGCGTCAAAGTTGGAAGTGTTGGGTATGCGACGTCGGTGGAGATGTCTTCAGTTTTGTGATGCAGCGAGAGGGGATGAGTTTTCCTGAGACTCTGAAGTTCCTGGCTGACAAAGTGGGGATTGTGATTGAGTCGACCCATTCGCCCGGGCAGCAAGGTTCCTCGAGCGACAAGAGAGACTTGTATCGGGCGTTGGAGTGGGCCGTCGGAGAGTTTCGCCGCTACTTGAGCGACGACCCAGGGGCGCAAGGGGCTCGAGAGTATGTTGAGAGTCGGGGTCTCGAAAGCTCGGTTGTAGAAAGCTTTGCATTAGGCTTTGCACCGGACTCCTGGAGCTGGCTATCAGACCGCGCGGTGGCGAGCCAGATTTCTTTGGATTCGTTGGAGAAAGTTGGATTGCTGGCGCGAGGGACCAACGACACCCGTTACGATCGATTTCGGGACCGCTTGATTTTCCCGATTTTTGATCCTCAGTCGCGTCCCATCGCCTTGGGGGGGCGGATTCTTCCGGGTGCCTCGGTGGAGGCTGCCAAGTACATCAACTGCAGCGAAACCCGCTTGTATCAGAAGAACCAAACACTTTATGGGTTGAACTTTGCCAAGGACCGCATCGCCAAGTCGCGGGTGGCGGTGGTCGTCGAAGGCTATACCGACGTGATGATGGCACACCAGCATGGCATCGACAATGCCGTAGCCTGTTGCGGCACGGCGTTGACTGAAAACCACATCCGATTGCTCAAACGCTATTGCGATTCGGTGGTGCTGATGCTCGACGGAGACGAGGCTGGACAGAAGCGGACCGGCGAGATCCTCGAACTATTCCTATCCGAATCGATGGATCTGCGGATTCTGACCCTCCCCGATCAACTCGATCCTTGCGATTACCTGTTGCGTTATGGTGGGGAGAGCATGCGGGAGCTGATTCCCCAGGCGGTCGATGCGCTTGAGTATAAGATTCGTACGACCTGTCAGGGCTTTGATCCACTCCTGGATACCCATCGTGCCACGGCAGCGTTGGATACTGTTTTGAGTTCTTTGGCAAAGATCCCTGAATCGAGTCAAAGCGATTCGAGGATTCGTCTGCGGATCGAACAGATCGTCGCGAGATTGAGCCGCCAGTTTGGTATCGGGCAATCGCAGATCAAGCTCAGGCTCAGCGATCTTCGCAAGCAGTCGCAGCGTTGGACGACTCGAAGCGAAAAACCGGCCCCTGCGCCCTCGAGCCTAGAGCAGGCCCAAAGCGAGTCGAGCGAAAGTAGCCTGGATCAAGTCATCGAGTATCGCTACGGCGATCTATCCCAGGTCGAGCTTGAGCTAATCGAGATTTTGGTTTTGCACACCGAGTTGGTCCCGATGGCCATCGAGCGCATCGCACCGAAGCATTTGTCGTCCTCGACAGCACTTGCGATCTTTCAGTTGTACTTGGATTTGGAGCTCGAAGGCCATGCGCTTGATTTCCAGAGCGTGCTTACGGCCACCGAGGATTCAACCCTGAAAAACACGTTGGTGACACTCGAGCAGCAAGCTGTTGTGAAAGCTGCGAAAACCGCCATGGACGCCCATGAGCGTCTAGAGTCGCTTTGCGAGCGATGGGCTGTTTCCGAGGACTCCGATCCTGTGCGCGCCCAGCGGAGCGCGTTGGAGGATCCTTTGTTGGATTCTCAAGCTCAGATCGATCTATTGCAATCGCTCATACGTCAAGCGCAGCTTAAACATGGAATCGAACAACCTTAAACCTTAAACCGTAGACCGTAGACCCAGCGGCTTGACATTGGATGTCGGGCCGTCGAATTTTTTCCGAAATCCAA
>CAILTZ010000006.1 GCA_903837255.1 uncultured Pirellula sp.
CAAACGCTCCGCGATCAAGCCTACCCAGAATCCGCACTGGCTATAGCTCGAAAAATCCGCCTCCAAAGCGATATCCAAGGTGGCAATCCGGCACAAGCCATTGAACTGCTTGGCAAAGAATTCCAATCCGCACCCGATCAAGTCAAACCAGCTCTGCATGCAATCCTCGGCCACTGGTATTGGTCCTACTTCGAATCAAACCGCTGGCAATTCCAACGGCGCACCCAGCTCGCCGGCGAGTCCTCCGAGGATATCGCAACCTGGGATCTTCAGAGAATCTTCAAAGAAATCGATCGACAGTATTCGTCGTCTCTAGCGAACAGCGACAACCTGAAATCAACACCCATCAAAACTTTTGACTCCCTGCTCGATCCCGGGAGTTATCCAGATTCCTACCGCCCTAGCTTCTACGATTTCCTCGCACACCAAGCGATCGATTTCTACGCCTCAGGCGAACAAGCCGGTGTCAAACGCGAGGATGCCTTCGAAATCGATGCCAACTCACCTGCCCTCGGACCCCTTGTAGACTTCCTGGCCTGGAACCCTCAAACCTCCGACGCAGATTCCCCCAAACTCAAAGCGATCAAGCTCTTTCAAGACCTCCTGAAATTCCACGCCGCAGACGAGTCTCCAGACGCCCGACTGCACAACGAACTCGAACGGATCCGATTCGCGTACAACACCGCGGTCGGCGAAGAAAAAGTCGCCCGGACCGAGTCCCTACTCGAAGCCTTCGCTCAGACGAACGCCAAGCACCCACTCTCGGCCAGCGCACGAGCTCGCTTAGCCGAAATCCTTATGAGTCAAAACGACTTCGAAGCCGCTCACGCTGTCGCACTCCAAGGCAAAAACGCTTTCCCAGAAAGCATCGGTGGCAAACTCTGCCACAATGTGATCGAAAACATCACAGCCAAAGCAGTCAACGTATCGATCGAAAGAGTCTGGAACGCTCCCGCACCAAACATCCGTATCCGATACAAAAACATCTCGAAAATCCACTTCCGGATCGTCCAAGCCGATTGGCAAAAGAGAATGCTCGAACCCAATCGATGGCGAGCAGACCAAATCAACGACCAAGACCGCAGGGATCTCTTCGGCAAGAACACCATCAAGGCCTGGACAACCGACCTGGAACCTACCGCCGATTACCAAGAAGCCACCCACGATCTGACCGCACCTCTGGATCTTAAACCCGGCTACTACTTCCTGCTCTACAGCCTAAACGATCAGTTTACCCCACAACTCAACCAGCTCGGTGCATGCGAACTATGGGTCTCCAAACTCGGATTGATCCTACGCCCCAGAAATAACTTCGGCTCCCTCGAACCGGAGTCATCCCCCCAGGCCATCGAAGGGCTCGTCGTCGACAACCAAACCGGAGAGCCCATCGCCGGAGCCAACGTCCAAGCCTTCGTCCGACTCGATGGCAACCAACCCTGGATGCCCAAAGCAAAAGTTCAAACACAAGCCACTGGTCTCTTCCGTATCCCAAATACCCAAGGAAGCGTCATGCTGCTGGTCGAACACGAGAATGA
>CAILTZ010000007.1 GCA_903837255.1 uncultured Pirellula sp.
CGGAGTTTCTCGCACAGAATCATAGCGGGCGAGTACACATAGATCTTGTATCCATGAAACAATTGGTCGCGCTTTTCTTCGGTGTACTCATACTTACTAATGTCAATCTCGAATTTTCGAAGATCGCTTGCGCCGACCGAAACACTGTTCCTTCTAAGCCAGTCCGTATCGTGTCCATGCTCCTGAAACTTACTTCTTTCAATGAGCTTGAACACGATCTTGTACCCCCCCCAGAATCCTGCTAGATCTGCCGTTAGCTCCCGAGGTGCTTCTTGCATGGAAAAGTCAAACAACTTCAACGAAAGCGAATCAAAACTCCTCTGCAATCCACTTTGGATCAGCGACTCCACCCGATCAAGGTTACTAAATTCATCGGGAATAGATATGTCGATATCCAACGAAGCACGTGTTGAAATCTCATACACAAGGGAAAGCGCATTCCCACCCTTTAGTACGAATTTGTCAAGAAGTTCGTCGATCGAAAAGAGGCCAAGGACAATGGCCTTTTTGATCTCATCAAAGCTAGGGGGTGTCGTGTTGGATTTATTTTTCGCCATCGTTTAGCTATGTATTAAATAAGTTCGGATCTCCCAGAGAGCGGCCCAAGAGTCCTATCCTCGGGTATTGCTCCGGACTCCACTGGAAATCATCCCGCAACTCAATCGGCTCGGACGAATCTGTAGGCGAATAGGGATTTTCCATTGATAGCACCTAACTAAAATTTCGCTGCGGCTTGCTTGGCGCTGCGGATGCACTGCGGGATCCCAACTCCCTCATAAGCGTTCCCGGCTAACGCCAACCCGGAATGCTTGGACACCAACTCCCGTATCCGCGATACTCGCTGGACATGACCCACATGATACTGTGGCATCGCGCGATCCCACCGAATCAGCCGCTGGTAACTAGGCCCTGTCTTGACCCCAAACAACGCTTGGACCTCGTCAAACGCAAGCTCCAGAAGACGATCGTCTGCAAGCTCAAGCAGCTCAGGCCTGACCGCACCTCCCATGAACGCACGCATAATGACTGTCCCCGCAGGACATCGACCAGCATACTTCTCGCTCGATAAACTGATCGCCAAACAATTCCGCTTCTCCAACCTCGGTGCAATCGATCCAAAACACATCGCTTCAGGTCGAATCTCCTCGCGGCGAACTGCCAAAACCGCGATCGCCGACGAAGCATACTCGATCGACTCCAACCCTCCTGCTAACACCCCGTCGACATTCCTCAAGAGCCCACCGGCAGCATAGCTAGACGTCGCCAAACACACGCCATCGAATCGCTCGATGCGAGTCGAATCGTCTCGGCGGCTGAGCACCCGTAGTTTCCAACCGGATCCCTCGCTGCGCTCTAGCAATTCAACGCGATGGTTCAAATGCAACCGTTCCCCAATCGGCTCTGCAAGCTTGCTAAGCCACCACTTCATCCCTAACTTCGGTGCAGTGAATTGATCGTAACGAGCCCCTGACGCCTCTCTTGCCGAACGGTTCTCTGCGCTCTGCTGACGACGCTTAGCAAACGCCGCCCGTATCAAACCCCCATGCTCTCGCTCCATTCGGACAAACTGAGGCATCGCCGCCTGCATGCTGAGCTTATCGGCCTTGGCGGTAAAGATCCCACCGACGATTGGCTCGACGAGCCTCTCGAAACACTCACGCCCTAGCCTCCGCACCGCGAAAGCCTCTACACTCTCGTCCTGGTCATCAAGCTTGGGCTTAACAAACGCCTCACGCAGCACTCGCAACTTGCCTGCCATACTCAATATCGGTGTGGCCAGAATCGATCCCAGGCGTGTCGGCTGCATGAGCGAAAATCCATTCGGGATCGGATGCAATC
>CAILTZ010000008.1 GCA_903837255.1 uncultured Pirellula sp.
CGAATCGGGTGGTGCCGAATCGGGTGGTGCCAAGCAATCGTCCAACGATCCTCGTTTGACGTATTCAACCATTTTTCGGAACGTCAAACCCCAGGTCGCTTACATGGGAGACAGCAACTGCGCCCAGTGCCACCAGGAACTGTGCACCACATTCCATCAGCATCCCATGGGGCGTTCGGCGATCCTAGCCGGTGGCGACAAACTCGAAGAACTTGGACCCGAGGCGATGAATCCTTGCCAAGTCGGTCCGTATGAACTGAGGGTTCGTATCGAGGATGGCAAGATGACTCATTCGCTCAGTGCCAAGACCGGTGACGGAGAGACGCTGCCGTCGGTCGATTTCCCCACGACGATTGCAATTGGCTCAGGAGCCCGTGGTCGGTCCTATTTGGTCTACGATGCCGATTCGGTTTGGCAATCTCCAGTGAGTTGGTTTACGACCAAGAAGCGTTGGGATGTTTCTCCTGGTTTTGATCTTGGCACAGCCACGCAGCGTCCGACGATCACCCAGTGCCTCTATTGCCATGTCAATCACCACGAAGTCATCCCTGATACGATCAACCGCTACAAGCTACCTTTGAGCAGTCTGCAATTGTCGATCGGATGCGAGCGTTGCCACGGACCGGGCGAGTTGCACTCGAGGGAACGGACCGACGGCAAGCCGCTCGATGCGGCGCATCCGGGCATCGACACCTCGATCGTCAATCCCAAGCATCTATCGGACGATCTCCAGCTGTCCATCTGCGGCCAATGCCATTTGAGCGGCAAGTCTCGCGTGACACGCAAAGACCGACTGGAACACGATTTTCGGCCGGGTCTGCCTCTGGAGCTTTTCATCAACGCCTTCTTGACCCATCCCGAGGCACAGTTCAAGAACAAGGCGGTCGGACATTTCGATCAGATGCTACTGGTCAAGTGTCGCACCCCAAACGGAGGCAAGCTCTTGTGTACGACGTGTCATGATCCGCATCAATCATATGAGCCCCAGGAGGCCCAGCGGCGTTACATCGACGATTGCAAATCATGCCATCAAACCCAGGTATGCAGTGAGACACAAGAGCTGCGGGCCAAGCAGCAGGACAACTGCATCAAGTGTCACATGCCGACGAATTCGAACACCAACATCGCCCACGTTAGCTTGACCGACCATCGCATTTTGCGCCGACCCAGCGAGCCGCTTGCCTCGAACAACGGGCCGATGGACCAAGCCGTTTTGGTTCCCTATTTCCAAAGCGATCTGCTCACTGCCGCTGAAAAAGATCGAGACCTTGGGATCGCCTTGGCAGGTTTTTCCGACAAGATGCCACCGAATCTGCCCATCAAGAAACCGACATTGGATCAAGCGAGGGTTCGTTTGAGGGAGGCCGTTGAGCGTTCGCCGGAGGATACCGATGCTTGGATTGCACTGAGCACTGTCGAGGTCGGGAGCGGGAATCCCAACGGAGCCTTTGCGGCGATGCAATCGGCGATGCGCGCTGCGCCCAGGAACGAAGATGTATTGGCACAGTTTGCTTTTGTGGCCGAGATCGCAGGCAAGCTCGATTTGGCTATCGGGGCACTGAACGATTTGGTAGCGATCAATCCGTCGTCGACCGACTATCGTCTCAAGCGGATGGTTTTGCAGGTTGCCAACGGGGATTTCTACCAAGCCCAAGCCGAGAGCCAGGAGCTTTTGCGGATCAATCCATTGCAACCTACGGCGAGGCTGATCCAGGGTATGTGTTTGTATGGTCAGGGAGACAAGACCGCTGGTCGCAGGGAGGTTGACATCGCCATGAACTTGGCGTCCAGCCAACAGCAAAAAGCGATGATACAAACTTGGTTCAATCGTTTTGTCGCATTCCAGTCCAAGACCGAATGAAACGTATCGAATGGCGGGACGTGGAATAGAGGCTGGTGGTTTGTTTAGACGTCCGAGAGATTTTTTGGGGGCCAGGCAGCCCGCATGGCGTTGAGGACCGCCAGCACATCGATCGCCTCTTGGACGATCGCACCTGATACTGGCGTCAGGTACCCGAATGCAGACAGAATCATTGCAACGGTGCATAAAGCCATTCCCCCAAGGGCGCTCTGCATAGCGATAATTTTCATCCTGCGTCCGATGTGCATAAACTCGTCGACCTTGGTCAATTTGTTGTCCAGCAGCACCACGTCGGCGGCTTGGGCCGTCACATCGCTATTGTTGCCGATGGCCACTCCGACACTTGCGGCCATCATCGCAGGTGCATCGTTGATGCCATCCCCGACGTACATCGTCTTGGCTATCGCGGTTTCCTTTCGGACGATTTCCAGTTTTTGCTCTGGGCTTTGCTGGGCCAGGACCTCACCGATGCCGACTTGGTCGGCCAAGTATCGGACCTCTGAGTCTCGGTCCCCGGAGACAATCATGGTCTTGGTGATACGATGGTTGCCTTCTAGGTGACGGATGAACGCTTTGGAGTCGGAGCGTGGTGCATCGCGCATTTGGTAGATCGCCGCGTAGCGATCATCGATCGCGATGACGCATTCGAGCCCTTCGGCTGACTCGGGCATGTGCTCGAGGCCTTGGACATTTTTTTCTCGGATCTTTTTTCGGCTTGTGACGATGATCTGTTGTTCTTGAACGCGACCGGTAAGCCCCTTGCCGGGGCTTTCGCTGACCGAACTGGCTGGATAGGTCGCCACGCCTTGCTCGTTTGCGGCCGAGACAATTGCATGGGCCAGTGGGTGTTTCGAGTAATGCTCTAGGCTAGCGACCAAAGCCAGCACGCGGTTTGGGTCAAACATCGGCGCAACGACTTGTTTGGTAAGCGTGGGTTCGCCATAAGTCAACGTACCTGTTTTGTCGAAGATCGCCGTTCGCACCGAGGAGACTTGCTCCAGGGCCACCGGGCTCTTGACGATGATCGCTCGCGATGCGCATAAGGAGATCGAGCCTAAGATTGCGATAGGAATGGCCAGCAACAATGGGCAAGGCGTAGCGACGACCAGGACCGAAAGGAAGCGGGTTGATTCACCGGAAAACCACCAAGCTGCAAGCGCTACGGCCAAGGCCAACGGTGTAAACCATGCCCCGATTTGGTCCCCAAGCCGTCGGATTGCGGGTCGCGTTTGCTCCGACTCCTGCATCACCGCCATGATCCGCGCATAGCGAGAGTCGGATGCTTTTTGAGTCGTTTCGATCACGAGGACACCATCGCCGTTGACCGCGCCGGAGATGACCGCCGAACCGCTGGTCTTGGTGATCAAGAACGGTTCGCCCGTCAGGTACGATTCGTCCATAATGCTGTGGCCTTCGATCACCCGTCCGTCGACTGGGGCAACCTCGTGCGGGTAGATCACCAGTATATCACCAACTGTGACCTGATCGAGTGGCAGGGTTTCGAGTTGAGTTGCAGTTCGATCCTCCGAAGAGGCGCTGGCAATACGGCGATGTGCGAGGGTTGGTAGGCGTTTTGCGAGGGCCGATAGCACGCTCTTCGCGTTGGACATGGCATACGTCTCGAGGGCTTCTCCTCCAGAGAGCATCAGCACGATGATTGCACCTGCAAGGTATTCGCCAAGAAGGACCGAGACGATGATCGATATTCCGCCAAGTAAATCGGCACCGAACTGAAACTTCAAGACCTTGGCTAGCAGCCCGGCGACCAGGGGCGAACCACCCACGAGCAATGCGATCCAAAGGGGCCATGGATGCGAAGACACGCCGGTGAATTTGAGGACCAAATGCAGCGTGATGCAGACCAATGCCAGGATCGCGATGAGAGTCGTTTGCCATCGCAACCAATCCAAAGAGGGCTTGTTGGGCTGGGCCATGTTTTTTGTTTGCC
>CAILTZ010000009.1 GCA_903837255.1 uncultured Pirellula sp.
CCACCGGCGTGAAGCCGGGTGGTGGCCTGCCTTGCGTGTGAATGGCTGAGGTTCATTGACAACGACTTTGAGGGCATGCAGCATACGTTGGTTCTGGTCACATCGCGCACCTGAAATCCTGTGGATCTATTTAGGAGCAATACCATCGATTTGCGACCATCGATTTACGATGGTTTTTTGGTGCGAATCGACCTAGGCTCCTGAAACGGTGTAAAATAAAGTCGTGTGAAATGATTCTTCAACCGGCAGCCTCGGAGGCAGCCTCGGAGGCGATGGAGCATTTCATCGTCGACTTGCTCGGCTCCGATCGAACCTAGAGCTTTATGCAAAAACAGATTTCCAAGACCCTTTGCAGTTTCGGCCCAGCCTGGGTGGTAGCACTGCTGCCATCGGTGATTCTATTCGTAGGACCGCTTGGATCGGTGGGTCGGGCGCAAGAGGACACCTTCGCCGCAGCTGCCAGGGTGCTTGAACGCAATTGCGTTAGCTGCCATGCGGGTTCCAAGCCCAAGGGGGGGTTGGGCCTTGAGACGCTCGAGGCGATGGTCCAAGGAGGTGAAAGTGGTCCGGCCCTGGTCGGGGGCGATACCGGCAAAAGCATCTTGCTCGAATATGTCTCTGGCGATGAGCCTCAGATGCCCAAGACAGGAAAACCGCTTTCTGCCGACGAGGTTCATGCCCTGAGGGTGTGGATTGCTGGAGGGGCCAAGTGGCCCGAGGGCAAGAGGCTCGAGGATCGGCATGTTCCGGACGCCGAATGGTGGTCGCTCAGACCCTTGGTCCGTCCCGGAGTCCCTGATGTTCCGGTTCATGAGGTTCCGGTTCAGGGACCTAAGAAAGGTGAATCAGCCAACGGGTCACCGTACAAAGTCGCCAACGCTATTGATGCCTTTGTGGTCAGCAAGTTGCGACACAAGGGGCTGCCTCAGTCGCCTCTTGCCGACCGTCGGACGCTCGTTCGACGCGTATCGATTGATTTGATCGGGTTGCCACCGACACCTGAACAGGTCTCAGCATTTGTGGATGATCCTGCGAGTGACGAGCAAGCTTACAGCACACTGGTTGATCGATTGCTCGAGTCTCCTAGGTATGGGGAGCGTTGGGCAAGGCACTGGCTCGATGTGGTTCATTTTGGCGAGACCCATGGATATGACAAAGACAAGCTACGTCTGAATGCTTGGCCGTATCGTGATTATGTAATACGGGCGTTGAACACCGATAAGCCTTATCGCAGATTCATCGAGGAGCAGCTCGCCGGAGATATCCTGTATCCTGGAACAGCCGATGGTATTGAAGCCTTGGGGTTCATCTCTGCCGGGCCATGGGATTTTATTGGGCATGCCGAGGTTCCAGAGACAAAGATCGACGGAAAAGTTGCCCGGCATCTGGATCGCGACGACATGGTCGCGACTGCCATGGGGACCTTTAACAGTTTGACGGTCGGTTGCGCCCAATGCCACAATCACAAGTTCGATCCGATCTCGCAACGGGATTACTATCGCTTGCAGGCGGTCTTTGCTGCGGTGGATCGCGCCGATCGGGCTTATGATCGCGATCCGCAGGTAGCAGCCAAGCGGCAGCAGTTGGATCGCCAGATCGATCAGCTGACCAAGGAGCTCAAGCAGATCGATGAGTTGGTCGCGGAGCGTGGCGGTAAACCTCTGGCGGAGTTAGATCGTCAAATCGCTGAGGCTTTGAAGGCCTTGGGCAGCAACGAGCAGCCTGAGTTTGGTTACCACAGTCAGATCGAGGATCGAAACGATGTAGCCAAATGGGTGCAAGTGGATCTAGGGGAGTCCAAGAGCATCACGGCCGTCGAGTTGGTCGGTTGCCATGATACGTTCAATAACATCGGAGCGGGTTTTGGATTTCCGGTTCGGTTTGTGGTCGAGGCTAGCGACGATCCAGAGTTCAAATCCGCAGTGGTCAGGCTTGTCGACCGCTCGGCAGAGGATTTCGTGAACCCTGGGGTAGCGCCGCAGCGTTTCGAGGTTGGGGAGGTATCTGCCCGGCCGCCACGGGCACGGTATGTCAGGGTCACGACGACGAAGTTAGTCAATCGCATGCCGACTGACTACATCTTTGCATTGGCCGAGTTATCGGTCTATTCGTCCGAGGGAATGAATCTGGCATCTGGAGGGGTGGTCTCTTCGCTCGATTCGATCGAAGCGGCTCCGCGATGGCAACGAAAGAATCTTGTCGATGGTTACTATTTCGGGCGAGCCAAGTTGGCCGACGGAGATTTGAAGGTCTTGCAGGCCAAGCGGTCCGAGATCGTCGAAGGAATTTTAGATAGTCCGATGAAGCTCAAGCGGGCAGAGTTGTCCGGGGGTTTGGCCGAGGCCCAGCAGTCCAAGATGGGCTTACCGGCCCAGCAGGTAATCTACTCTGGGACGGTGCATACTGGGAGCGGGGCTTTTGTAGGGACAGGAGGAAACGCTGGCAAGCCTCGTCCGATCTACATCCTAGATCGCGGTAGTGTCACCCAACCGAAAGACGAGGTCGCCCCCGGCGCACTGGATTGTTTCGGCGAGCTCAGGCAATGGTTTGATATGCCCGAGGGTCATAGCGAAGCACAGCGACGAGCGGCGCTGGCCCATTGGCTTTCCGACGATCGCAACCCGCTGACTTGGCGAAGCATTGTCAACCGCGTTTGGCAGTACCATTTTGGACGCGGAATCGTCGAGACGTCAAACGACTTAGGTCGCATGGGTGCCGAGCCGACGCATCCGGAGCTTTTGGATTGGCTCGCGGTGGAGTTCCGCGACGGCGGAGGGTCGCTCAAGCGGTTGCACAAGTTGATCGTCACGAGTCATACCTATCGACAGGTTTCCTCGGCCAGTGGAAACACGGGGCCGGGCGGGCCAGAGTCCATCGACATCGACAACCGATTTTTATGGAGATCCAATCGCAGACGATTGGAGGCCGAGGCGTTGCGGGATGTGGTTTTGCAAGTCGCTGGGAAGTTGGATCTGACGATGGGAGGGCCGAGTTTTCAGGACTTTGTCATCGAGTACCCTGAGCACTCCCCCCACTATGAATACCATTTGTATGATCCAGAGGATCCTCGGTCGCATCGTCGCAGCGTGTACCGTTTCCTGGTGCGGTCACAGCCACAGCCATTCATGACGACGCTCGATTGCGCTGATCCCTCGATGCGGGTTGACAAGCGGAATGAGTCGTTGAGTCCGCTCCAAGCTTTAGCGCTGCTTAACAATGGCTTCATGCTCACCATGAGCGGGCACTTTGCCAAGCGGCTTGAGAGCGAGTCGAAGGATGACGCAGGTAGGATTGAAAGGATGTTCTCGTTGGCGTTTGGGCGAGCCCCCAGCGACCCAGAGCGAGGGGCACTCGAACAATACATCGCACAGCACGGACTGGCCAACGCTTGCCGATTGATTTTCAATCTCAATGAATTCTCGTTTGTGGATTGAACCGTAGGTTTACATGAGCAATACCATTCGCAGGACGAGAATCATGGGAGAATCGGCTGACCAAAGCATGTTTTCGCGGCGAGGGATGCTCGAGTCGCTCGGTCAGGGATTCGGGGGGATCGCCCTGGGTGCGATGCTCGCAAACGAGTCAAGCCTATCGACCCAGATGCCAGCCGACGATCAAACCTTGGGCATAGGCCGAGGGGGGAGTATGAGCAAGCTGCATCATCCGGCCAAGGCCAAGCGGGTCGTGCAGCTTTTTATGGCTGGGGCTGCGAGCCACATCGATTTGTTCGATTACAAGCCGGAGTTAGTCAAGCGGCACGGTCAAGAGAGCGATTTTGGTGAGCCGGTCGAGGCGTTTCAAAATGGACTAGGGCCCTGGCTCAAACCTGTGTGGGACTTCAAGCCTCATGGGGCTAGCGGAAAACTCCTTGGCGAGCCGGTCTGGGAGCTTGGGAAAGTTGCCGACGAGATGGCTTTTGTGCACAATGTCGTTGGCAAGACAGGGGTGCACAGCCAAGCGACGCTCTTGCATGCGACCGGCTTTCAATTGCCGGGTTTTCCTGGCATGGGTGCGTGGGTCAGCTATGGCCTAGGGAGCATGAACGACAACTTGCCGACCTTTGTGGTTTTTCCGGATCATCGCGGGCTGGCCAGCAACGGGACCAAGAATTGGGATTCGGCGTTTTTGCCGGCCCAGCACAGTGGCACGGTGATTTACCCAGGTTCAGAGAATCCGATCGCCGATTTGCGTCCGCACAAATCAGGGGTCTATATAACCCCCGGCAGCGAGTCGGCCGGTCAGTCGTTGTTGGCTGAGCTCAATCGGCAGCATGCGCACCAGAGGGCAGGCGACGATCGGCTAGAGTCTCGGATTCGCAGTTATGAACTGGCCGCTCGGATGCAACTGGCCGCTCCCGAGGCTTTGGATTTTTCCAAGGAGCCCGAGCATATCCTCAAGCTCTATGGGTTGGATCAGATACCTTCGGCGTTCGACAAGGAGATCAATCCCCAGGAGGAGACAGTCCATTTTTCGCGCAAGTGTCTAGCGGCCCGGCGGATGCTCGAGCGAGGGGTTCGGTTTATTCAGATCTGGTCGGGGAACGACAACGGTTTTCCAAGGCGGAACTGGGATTCGCACGAGGACATCCAGCGCGACCATGGACCGCTGGCTAGCGGCATGGCACGCGGGGCTGCGGCGTTGATCCAGGACCTCAAGCAGCGAGGGATGCTCGAGGACACGATCATTCTCTGGACGACTGAATTTGGGCGCATGCCCAGTTCGCAGGGGGGCAGGGGGCGGGACCACAACCCTTATTGCTTCACCAATTGGTTGTGTGGGGGAGGGATCCGAGGCGGGACTAGCTACGGGCCCAGCGATGCGTTTGGCTACAAGCCGTTGGATCGCCAGAACCCCACGCAGGTTTATGATATCCACGCAACGATTCTCCACCTTTTGGGTATCGACCATACTCGATTGACGGTCCGGCAAAACGGCATCGATCGCCGCCTGACGGACGTTCACGGGCATGTCATCAACGAGTTGCTAGCTTAGTTCTTCGCCCGATGATTGGGTGTTCTGAGCGGTCAAGTTTTCTTGTGTGGAAAGCTTTTCTGACTGTTCTGGCGAAACTGTTTGAACTCGCTTTACCGACCATATAGATAAACTAAGCTTGTCTGATAAACCGGACTGTCTTGCGGTATAAGGAAAGTTGATGGCTTAAGCGGTCACCGACGAGGGCGAAGCATTAAATAAGATCTACTAATTAACAGGGTGATTTTTTGGCGGGAGTTTTTTTTAGGAGGGTGTTTGCGAGGAATGTTGGGCTTTCGACGGTGGTCAAGTTCAGTTCATTTCTCTTGCAGTTTGCGATGTTACCGCTTTTGGTTAAGTCGTTGGGGAAATCCGAGTATGGGGTTTGGGTTGCGCTTCAGTCGTTGGTCGTTTGGATTGCGTTGTTGGAGCTTGGGATTGGCAAGGGGCTTCGCAATAAGTTGATTGAGTCATTGAGTTTGGGTGAGACTGGAATGGCAAGGCGATACATTTCGTCGACGTTTTTCGGTCAGCTGGTGCTTTGGGGGGCTGTTGCAGTGGGGTTAGGATCGCTGCTGCTGGTGGTTGATTTTCCGTGGGCGCGGTGGTTGAGAAGTAGCGGAACGGATCGTTCGATTGCTTGGAGTCTTTTGTTCTGTTTCATTTCGTTTTCGCTGAGTCAGTTGTTTGGGGTGACGAGTGCGATTTTGTATGCCAAGCATTGGAATGCTGCGACATCGCTGGTTGGTTTTTTTGGTTCGTTAGGGTTGTTTCTGTATGTGCTGTATTCGAGTTGGATTGGTGTGAGTCTGAGCATGCCCGAGTTAGCTTTTGCGAACTTGCTATTGTTCGCTTTGGGTTATGCCATCCAGTCGAGTTATCTGTTTCGACAGTTTCCCGAGTTGTTGCCGACCTGGGAAGATGCTTCATGGCGAGATTTTTCTGAGATCGTAAGTATCGGCATTCGATTTTTGCTGATTGAAATCACATTCATCGTTATTTTTGTGATGGATCGATGGATCGTGTTGCAATGGTTAGGACCCGTGTCGGTCACCGAATATGACATCTTATTGAAGTTTTCTGCTTTGGTAACAACGGGTTATTCACTGTGTATTGGTCCGATCTGGGCGCTCTCTGGGACGGCTTGGGCCAAGCGTGATGTAGCGATGATGGACAGATTGTGGCGGATTGTGTCTGCGATCATGGTTCCGTTTGCGTTAGTCGCCTTAGCAATCGGATTTGCCATGAATCCGGTGATTCATCTTTGGGTGGATGAGGGGATAACGATCCCACCGTTAGCACGATGGTCGATGGTGGTTTATTCGTGGATTGTCATATGGGGAAGTGCGTATGCGAGTCTGCTCAATGGGATCGGACGAGTTCGGGAGCAGATGATCTGTTCGATAGCTGCTTGTCTGATGAACATCCCGCTAGCGATGTATCTAAGCGGCATTGGGGGCATCGGTATAGCTGGCGTATTGATCGCCAGTGCGTTATCGCTGTCGATGTTCGCCGTCGTAGCTCCTTTTGTCTGGTTTGATTGCCGGAATCGTTGTGAGCAGATAGCATGAAGGTAAGCACAGTCATCCCTGTTTACAACCGTCAGGAATTGGTCAAGCGTGCGATTGCATCGGCCCAGGCGCAGAGAGTCGATGGCCATGAGATTGTGGTGATCGACAATCGCAGCACCGATTCTACTTGGGAGGTTGTTCAGGGGCTCGCCAGATCCGATTCTCGCATCCGTTGTATCCGAAACGAGCAGAATGTCGGTCCAGTACGAAACTGGCGACTGGGGATTCAGGCGTCTAGAGGGGAGTATTGCCATCTACTTTTTTCTGATGATTGCATCGAGCCCGTTTTTTTGAACGAGACGCTCAAGGTTCTCGATAGCCAGACAGCCTTGGTGCTTACGGGGCACACGATTTTGGATTCCCAGGCAGTGCGTGCTGTGTCGAATTTCCAAAGCCAGGAAGTGATCTCTCGAGAGGAATTTTTAGAGGCGGCCGTGTTTCTGAATCCCAAGGATATTCAGTTGCTCTCGCCGCTTAGCGCTTTGTTTCGCCGCAGCGACATGCTCGAATCGCTGATCGATGAAATTCCCAATCCCTTTGGGATCGATTTTGCAGGCCATGGGGCGGGGCCAGACCAATTGATTTTTATGTTGACTGCGGTCAAATACCCTTTTGTGCACTGTGTTAACAAACGGTTGGCGGTGATGCATGCCCACGCCGGATCAATAACGATCCAGGCCAGAGATTTAAGTCTACCTAGGGAGTGCGCTAGGTGGTACTTTGTTGACAAGCATTGGCCGCAGGTTCGGGAATCTTACCGAGCGATGCTCTGGCTAAAAAGCAAGAAGAATCCGGTTTACAGGGCGCTTTACGATCATGTTGACCGGCAGGTCGGCGGCCGGGTGCGAATTGGTAAGGCGATCGATTATGGGATACGTAGGTTGTTTCGGCTCCGAGGCAGCTATCCTACGAGCGATTTTAGTCCATCGACAAGGAGTCGTTGATGCATCCATTGATTTCTAGCGATCAAGGCTATGGGCCATTGAGAAATGGCCGGAGGCCTACTCGTAGCGACTCGGCCATGCCATTGGATTCAACCTCTCGAACCGCCCATCGATGGGCGGATCACGAGGGCTGGCGTCTGTTCTTTAGGCGTAGCAATATAGTCCCGCTTATCGTTGCAGTGAGCATGGTCATCCCAGTGACCTTGATCGGCACGTTTCGGCTTGGCGAGTTATTGGTCTTGGCACTGTACCCGTTTTACTTCCGGCAGATCCTCAAGGCAATGCGTAACCGAGAGGTTTTTTTCCTGGTGTGTTTGGGAGTATTGTGGTTGGTCTCGCAGGTGCTGAGCGACCTGTACAATGCTACCTCGATGAAGAACTCTTTAAAAGGGTTAGGTAGTATTGTACTGACGATGACGACGTTCCTGTTTTTCTGCGGGTTGTACTGCCGCGATTATCGAAACCACCTTGGGACTTTGCTTGGTGTGTTTGCCGGTGGTTTGCTGAGTTCCAGTTTGCTTTACCGCTACGATGGTAGCAATCAGGGTTACATGGATAACCTATGGGATTTCTACGTCTCGGGTTGGGCGCATCCGGCCTTCACTCTGCTGGCCTTTCTCCTGTACCGATCGCATCCGTGGATCGTATTCCCGATAGGTATTGGGTACGGCGTGTTGGCCAACATGTATGGCGGGCGCTCTGACGGACTTGTCGTGCTGGTGAGCACCTTGTTTTTTCTTTATTTGTGGATCAAATTAAATTCTTCGAAGAGGGATTTGCGTTTCTCGATGAGGTCAGGTTTTCTTCTTAGCGCTCTATTGCTTATCCCTTTGTTCGTCCTTTACGTCAATTACGCTCAAAGTGGTGCATTGGGCAAAGCCGCAAAGATGCAGATTGATTTAGCCAAAAATCCCTACAACCCCGTTGAGGTTTTGCTACTTGCTCGAAACGAATCCGTGATCGCCTTGGATGCCATTTATGAGAAACCGATTCTGGGGCATGGTTCCTGGGCGAACCCAGGTCATTTGCTAAAACTGTATCTGCTCAAGATGCGAGAGATCTATGGGGCGGCGGCACCCAAGCGTCTGGTCCACGACATCTTGCCAGTTCATTCGGTTCTGCTCGGGGCATGGGTTTTTAGCGGCTTTGCAGGATTCCTTTTTTGGGTTTACGTAATCTATCGAACCTTTTATTTATCGAACCAGCTTCTTATCCATGGCACGCTAGCGATGGTGGCGATCGCAGTGGTTTATCTCCCTTTTTTTTCATGGCACGTGCTGTTTTCGCCGAATGCATTTGCACGATTTTCCTGGCCGATGAGCATGGCATTTTTGATTTTCGCAAATGCTTACCACGTTCGAGCAAAAACTGACTAGGCGAGATGAGCGTGACGGGCAAGATCCTTTTTATAAGTTTCGGCGAATTAAGCAAAACAGGGTGCCTGAGGGCTTACCATCTGACACTCTGTTTACGTCAACTCGGATGGGATGCTCATATTGCCGTTCCCGATTGCGAGTCGAACCGAGAGTCCGAGCAAGCTGCGACGGTAGCCCCGTTTTATTTTGATCCTTCGCCGATGAAATTCCGGGCTAGCGTGG
>CAILTZ010000010.1 GCA_903837255.1 uncultured Pirellula sp.
AGGTATCGGTGTAGCGGTCATGACTAGGTAGTGAGGTGCGGTCCGAGTGGTCCTCAGAGCGGCTCGTTGTTGGACTCCAAAGCGATGTTGTTCGTCGATCACGACCACTCCGAGCTTGGCAAACTCGACTTGCTCGCTGAGCAAGGCTTGGGTGCCGACGACGATATCGACCGTACCGATCGCGATCCTTTGGAGCAGCTCTCGTTTGTCCGGGGCTGGCATCGAATGGACCAGGAGTGCGATCTCCACGCGGCTACCAGCAAGCTGTTCTTGAAGTGTCTTTGCGTGTTGACGAGCGAGCAGCTCGGTAGGTGCCATCAGGACTGCTTGGTACTCGTTAGCCACAGCGCTGAGCATGGCATACTGGGCGATGGCGGTTTTGCCAGTCCCGACGTCACCTTGCAAGAGTCGGTTCATGGGGATTGTGCGGGCCATGTCGCTGCGAACCTCTTCGATTACCTTGCGCTGATCGTCGGTCAGTGCAAATGGAAAGCGTTTGAGGATCCTCGCGTGGATCATCGCGTTGGCTTCGATGCTCGGAGCTGGCTGTTCGTGTTGGTAAGCGTAGCGGTGCATGGCCAGTGCGAGTTGCAACACGAAGAATTCTTGGAAGATGAATCGCAACCGAGCCGCTTGGACCTGAGCCATATCGACAGGTTGATGGATTTGCCGAAGAGCCTCTTGGATACCAAGCAGCGAATCTGCGCCTGGGGAGAGCAACTGCGCGGCATTTTGCCGGATCTCCAGCGGCAAGGCCTCTTCGATGTTATCGGCAAGTGTCAGAGCCGATTCGATCGCGTTTGAGAGGGCTCGCTGTGTGAGCCCTTCGGTCAGTGGGTAGATCGGGCGGGGTCGCGGTGGCGGAGGCGGCTCTTCGGGATCCAGCAGGGTGATTTCCGGGTGCCGCATTTGATAAGCCACTCCGGTGCTTTTGACCACTCCGCGGGCCAGGATACGCTGGCCGATCGGGTAGGCTTCGCGTCGGAAGGGTTGGTTGTACCAAGTGCATCGCACGTACCCACCCCCTTGGACCGCGACCAAAATGCCGACGCTCGATCCACCGTCAAAGCGGAACCGCGAGTCGACATCCACGACCGTTCCGACGACCGTCGCCAGGAGCCCTTCTTGGAGCTCCATGATCGACTTGCATTCGGAGACTTCCTGGTAGCTTCTTGGGAAATGGAACAGCAAATCGACGGCTCTACGGATCCCGAGACGCTCAAACATTGCGACCCGCTGCGTGCCCACGCCGGGAACGAATTGAATCGGAGTGTTGAAATCCAGTCCGGTTGTCAAGGTTCCTAGGCTCCAGGCTCGGCCGCAAAGCTGTTTTGGTACAAAATGCAAAATCTTTTTTCCCGAAGCCTCATTCTATCGCACTTCTCGCTTTTTAGGGTGGTTTTGGTCTGGTTGTCAGTTCCTGCTAACCGTAGATAATGGAACTTTTGATTCGCAAAGGCCGCCACAGGATTGTGAGCAGGCAGGAGCAAGGATTCTCGCAGGAGCAAACCAAGAGTGTACGTCGCCGCTTCCACCGGTTGTTTTCCGGAACTGTCCTTTCCCGATGTGATCGAGGTCCTTGGGGATCTGGAATTCTCCACCGTTGAGATTGAGCTCAACGATCGCACCGATCAAATCCCCCCAAAGCGTATTGTCGAGGAATTCGACGAGATGCTACGGCTAGTCCGCGATACCCATCGCTTCGACGTCTGTAGCTTCAACGTCAAGATCGACGCGCAAGGAGAAACTTATTACGAACGCTTTGAAAAAATCTGCGACTTGGCCAAAGCCACGAAAGTCGTCACGCTGACGATCCCAAGCGGCGAGCATGGAACCCCGTTCAACCAAGAGGTCGAGCACCTACAAAAGCTCGCAGCAATCGCCTTTGGGCGAGGCATCCGCATCGGAATGAAAAGCCATGTGGGCTGCTTGAGCGACGATCCGGATACTGTCCGGAATCTTTGCGACTATGTTCCAGGAATCGGACTGACGCTCGATCCGTCCCATTACCTGTGCTCGAACAACAAGAACAAGAACTACGACAAGCTCCTGAAGTACGTCTATCACGTCCACTTGAGGGATTCGAAAAAAGATCGCTTGCAAGTCCGAGTTGGCCAAGGCGAGATCGACTACAACCGGCTGATCACTCAGTTGCAAAATGCAGGCTATCGTCAAGCATTGAGCATCGATATGACACCCGAAGCAGGCTTGGATATGCGTCAGGAACTGCGCACGTTCCGGCTTCTGCTCGACAGTTTGCTCTAATCCAGTCGCTTGCACCAAGTTCACGAGATCTCCATGGAAGTAGTTATCACCGCCGTCGGCCCCGACAACGTCGGGCTTGCTGATCCCATCATCCATGATGTGACGAGTCGCGGTGGGAACATCGCCGAAATTCAGATGTACGATCACGACGAAGCCGCCGTCTTCGCGATGATGTGCCGATTGAGTATCGACGCCGGACAATACTCGGGGCTAGAGCAAGAGATGGCTTCGATCGCCCAGGACAAGAAACTCGAGATCCGAGTCTGGAGTCCTGAGCTCAACGCCCAACGGCCGCGGCTTGCGATCTGCACGACGCTTTTGGAACACACGCCTCGGGCGATCCTGCATGCGATCCATACCCGAGAGCTCAATGCCGATCCGGTTGTCATTATTGGGAATCGGCGCAAGTGCGAGTTGTTGGCTCGCGAGTACAACGTCCCGTTCGAGTTCATCGGAAATGAGGACGGTTCGGCGGACGACTGCAAGATGGTCCAGTTGATCGACCTGTACAAGGCCGATTATGTGGTGTTGGCTCGCTACATGAGAGTCTTGCCACCGGACACTTGCTGGAAGTTTGCCTCTGGTCGGATCATCAATTTGCACCATGGACTCTTGCCCAGTTTTCGGGGGCTCAGGCCCTATCATGATGCTTATGCTGCCCGTATGCTGACCTTCGGTGCGACTTGCCATTTCATCGTCCCGGAGCTCGACGCTGGCAACCAGACCATCAATCAAACGACCTTCTGCGTTGCCCCGGGTACCAAACTCGATGAGGTTATCCGCCAAGGCCAGCAGCACAACGAGCCGGCTTGTCTGGTCGAAGGTGTCCGGCGCGTGTGCGATCGAGAGGTCCAACTCCATTTCCATCGAGTCATCGCACGCAAGAGCGACTAAGCCATTCAAAACAAGCGCAGCGCTGCGGCTATCGCTGGATCACACACACACACACAAACAAACGGGTTAGATCATGTTCCGATGCAATGCGTTAGGCCGAGGTTATCTAGCAAGCGGCTTGAGGAGTTTGGTAGTTTGCATCGCCGCGAGTTGGATTGCAGGCTTTGGGTTTGGCCAAGACGCCGCCAAGGACTGGCCTGCGGATCGTGCACCCAGCGACCTAAAGATCGCCACATGGAATCTGGAATGGTTTTTTGATGATTTCAAGGCCAACAACCGCAGCGACGTGGCCAAGGAGCAATCGGCACCGAGTCGCGCTGAGTGGGATTGGCGTGTGGGGAATTTTGCAGCGGCGATTGCCAAGTTCGAGCCGACGATATTGGCCGTCCAGGAGATCGAAGACCGCAGCGTGATGCAGAGTTTGACCAAGGTGCTCAAGGAGCAGTTCAATCTTTCGTATCGAGTTGCGTTTATCGATGGTTTCGATTCGGGGACCGAGCAAGACGTGGCGGTGATTTTTCGATCTGGGCTCGTCGAGCTTGCACGCCGAGAGCAGAACAACAGCATGTTTGAGTCCAAGGAGTATTACAATCTCTCCAAGCACTTGATCACACGTTTCGAGTGGCAGCACGGGGAGCGGGTGATCCCGCTGACGCTACTAAATTTGCACCTGAGGGCTACGGCCGATGCGGCGGAATTGCGGCAAAAGCAGACCAAGCTTGCCCATGAGTGGATGCGCAAGGGCATCGCTCGGGGCGAGAACATCATTATCCTTGGGGACCTCAATGTCGAGGAAGCCGCGGGCGAGGCTAAGACCGGTGGGGATGGGATGCATACCCTGCTGGGTTTAGACAACTTGGATCCCAACGACAACCTCGTCGATTTGCTCGAAAAGGCCCCTGCCGATAAGCGTCGTACGCATTTGATACTCGACAAGCAGTTCGATCGCATTTTGGCATCACCGACGCTGGTGGATGGCAAGGGCGGCTACAAATTCAAGAATATCGAGGTGCTTTCGCAGTGGAATATTCGCGGAACAGGACCCGACCTGGATCACTGGGATACGCGGTATACCAAGGACTATGACGAGCGCGATTTGAGCGACCATCATCCCGTGATGGCCACCTTTGAGCTGGTGCCTTAGTTTTAAGGCAATGTTTTGATGGACACTGAGCTCAATCGACCGTCATGGCAGTTGCCCCCTGGGGTATCGCGAGGAACATGGGACTATGTTCATAGCGGTTCGATCGCCACAGAGTACGATACATTTCATTCCGGTCATCCGCTTCTTGAGTACGACCGCAAGCTGGTGTTGGAGGTGGCAGAGGGGTACAGGCAGGCCAAAGGTATCGAGTTTCCCGTAGCGCTGGATCTTGGGTGTGGCACGGGTCGGGTGATGATGCCGCTGGCACAGGCGGGGTGGCGGGTGCTGGGATTGGATTTGAGCCAGTCGATGCTCAGTGAGGTTGGGTCCAAGTCGGTTGAGTTTGCGCAGCGGATTGGTCGTGTTCGGGGGAATTTAGCCCAGTTGAATTGTTTGCAGGACAGGTCGGTCGATCTGGCTTATTGTTTGTACAGTTCGATTGGGATGGTCCAAGGTCGGGTGCATCGTCGGGAGATGCTCAAGGATGTTGCGAGGAGTTTGCGGGTTGGGGGCAAGTTGGTGGTGCATGTACACAATCGGGGAACATGGTGGCGAGATCCTGGAGGAGTGCGACGAGGGATAGGGGATTGGTTGCGGAGTTTGCGGGATACGAGTTGGGAGTATGGGGATCGGGTGTATGCGTATCGGGGGTTACCGAGCATGTATTTGCACATTTTTACCGAGGGGGAGTTGCGGGGAGATCTGCGGCATGCGGGGTTGGACTTAGAGCGTTGGATCAGGCTCAATCGGACATCGAGTGGCGAGTTGGGGGTTGGTTGGTGTTTGCCATATTTTCGCTCTGGTGGATACATAGCGGTGGCTAGAAAATCGCAATAGACCTTCACTCGTGGTGCTGATGGGCTAAACTACAGCATTGGAACTCTGCGCACTGCATCCACGATTTCCAAGTTGAAAAAGGGACCGTAGCTCAACGGTTAGAGCAGGGGACTCATAATCCCTTGGTTATCGGTTCGAATCCGGTCGGTCCTACTCGATAAAACCATTGCTCTGTAACATCGGCTGCAACGGCCTGGCGAAGCGGTTTTGGTTTTTTGAACCACTGATTTGGATCAAATCGCCCGCTTATTTCTCGCCAAGGGGCCAAGCTCGCCAAGGGGAAGGCAGATCGGGCCATATTCCCATTCAGGGCTTTGAGTCTTTTGATTCGCCGCCTGATGATCCAACACCCATGGCTCCGAAGCCCTCCCATCAGCGTCCCATCAGTGTTCATTAGCGGTCCGTTTTTCTCGACCGACACGGAATCAGCGGTCCGGGCCTGCGAATTTTTTTGCCAAAAACGGACCTGGTCTCTTTACCTCCCTATAATGGATCCCAAGAGGTTCGATTGGTCTCATTTGGGAATCGTGCGATGAGCAGCGCCGAAAGTTTGGAATTTGTCGCGGTCCAGGATTACTTGGCGGCCGAAGAAATCGCGAGGACCAAAAGCGAGTACATCGACGGTTGGGTCCGCGCGATGACCGGTGCAACCAATCGACATAATCAAGTCTCCGAGAATTGCTTCCTTGCCCTCGCTTTGGCTCTCAAAGGAAAACCGTGCCAACCCCACCTTTTCGATACAAAGCTTCGTGTCATCAACCAGCAATCCAAACGGTTCTACTATCCAGATCTTCAAGTCGTCTGCGAACCGAATCTCCCAACCGAAACTTTTCAAGATCGTCCGGTCCTGGTCATCGAGGTCCTCTCCCCCTCGACGCGACTCTACGATTTGGACGAGAAACTAACCGCCTACACGCAGATCCCAACCTTACAGTACTACCTGATCCTCGAACAGCACCAACCCATCGCGATCCTTTTGCGTCGCAACGGGAGCTTGTTCGAGAGGCTGCAACTCGAAGGCATCGAGACAGTCATCGAGCTGCCGATGCTCGGAATTTCTCTTTCCATGCGGGACATCTACGAGCGGATCGAGTTTACCGCGACGTGCGTTCAGGAGCCTGATCCGCAATACCAGGAGGCTAATTAACCCGATGAGCAGCGCTGAAAAGCTTGAGTTTGTTTCAGTCAATGACTATCTAGCCGCCGAAGACTTCGCGAGGACCAAAAGCGAGTACATCGATGGTTGGGTCCGGGCGATGACCGGTGCAACCAATCGACATAGTCGAGTGAAACTCAATGCCGCATTTTCTCTCATGAAGAGTCTAGCGGGCAAAAACTGCCAAGTATGGGACTCGGACACCAAGCTTCGTATCATGAATCAGAAGACCAAGAGGTTCTACTATCCAGACCTCCAAGTCGTCTGCGAATCGAACCTTCCGACCGAAAGTTTTCAAGATCGTCCGGTCCTGGTCATCGAAGTCCTCTCCCCCTCGACACGCCTTTACGATTTGGACGAGAAACTGACCGCCTACACGCAGATCCCAACCTTGCAGTACTACCTGATCCTCGAACAGCACCAACCCATCGCGATCCTCTTGCGTCGCAACGGGAGCTTGTTCGAGAGGCTGCAACTCGAAGGCATCGAGACAGTCATCGAGCTGCCGATGCTCGGAGTTTCTCTTTCCATGCGGGACATCTACGAGCGGATCGAGTTTACCGCGACGTGTGTTCAGGAGCCTGATCTGCAATACCAGGAGGCTAGTTAACCCGATGAGCAGCGCTGAGAAGCTTGAGTTTGTTTCAGTCGAAAACTATCTAGCCGCCGAAGACTTCGCGAGGACCAAAAGCGAGTACATCGATGGTTGGGTCCGGGCGATGACCGGTGCAACGAATCGACATAATGAAGTCACCGGAAATTGCTTCCTGGCTATCGCTACGGCTCTGAAAGGGAAGCCTTGCCAGGCCTACAATCCCGATACGAAACTGAGGATCCGAACCGAATCCAAAAAACGATTCTACTACCCAGATCTTCAAGTCGTCTGCGAATCGA
>CAILTZ010000011.1 GCA_903837255.1 uncultured Pirellula sp.
AACCAGAGCTTTGGCCGAACAGCAGCAAATGATGGTCGATGCTAGACGGCTGATCTACGAGGCCAACAAACTGATCGACGTGGCTGACATCAAAGGGGCCGTCGAGAAGTACGAAGAAGGTTTCATTCGCTGGGACAAGGTTTTCCGCTACTATCCAGTGATCATGACCGAAGATGTCGGTGGAGATGTTCTCAAGGCGATCAATCGCTACAAGAAGCTTATCGACGAAGACATCGACGAACGGTTTGTACTCCACGAGTTCATGCAGTTCCGACGTGCTTACGATGCCGATTATCTGGACTTCAACATCGAAAAGACCCTGTCGGATTGGAACGCAGACGCGCTGAAGCTTGGAAGTGCAGAAGACTTCTTCAACACGCCTCTTGCCAAAGCTTACGGGATCAAAAACGACAGTCCCGCGGCTTCGCCCGGTGATACTCCTATGCCGGTAGAACCTGCTAAGGACTCTGCAAACGCGCAGCCGGTGGCTCCGGGTTCCGCTCGACCACCTACTCTGGAAAACCCCGGTACGTAGTCGTGCCCCTTGCGGGCAGACTGCGGCTTGGAAATGAGCAACTGAGATCGCTATGGGGTTACAAGACCGAGGTTATTACCAGAACGACCAAGACCTCGATATGAGGCCGAGTTGGAATCAACAATCGGCCGTCTCGCAGCTGATCATCCTCAATGTGATCGTCTTTGTCGTGAATCTCTTGTTCGGCAATGTGTCGACGACCAGCCAGGGCTCGGTCAACGAAGCACTGGCGCTTAACGCCGATACCCTTTGGAAGCCTTGGTCGTGGTACAAAGTGCTCACGTATGCCTTCGCGCACTCCTCGCGGGACATCAGCCACATCTTTTTCAATATGCTCAGCCTGTACTTCATGGGCCGATCCGTGGAGATGAAGTATGGTCGCAAGGAGTTTCTGAAGATTTATCTGTTGGCAGCATTGTTTTGTGGAGTGCTGTCGATGGTTGTACGCAGCTTTGGCCCCGATGGCAGATCCGTCTTAGGTGCATCCGGGGCGGTCCTGTGTATCTCAATGCTCTTTGTGTACAACTTTCCAAACGCCACCGTTTACTTCATCGTTTTCCCGATGCCAGCGTGGGTTCTGGGAGTCATCTTTGTATTAACGAATTTCTTTAGCAATCCAGGGTCCGGTGTCGCTTACGACGTCCACCTGTTTGGAATCCTCTTTGCGACCATGTACTTTTTTCTGGGTTGGAATTTTTCCAAGCTCCAGGACCCCATGCAGGGCGTCGAATCGATCCAGCGCTGGTGGAAGCGTCGCAAGTTCAAGCTTCACACGCAAGACGATCCGTCGCTCTCCGACGAGGAGTTGGAAGCCAGGGAAGCGGATCGGATTTTGGAAAAGATCCATGCATCGGGCAAGGATTCGCTCACTAGCCGAGAAAAGAAGTTCATGGAAAAATACTCCCAAAGCGTACGAAACAAAAAACGGTTAGGACCCTAGCCTGCATTTCATTCTTCCTTGGAGATAACCAGCTTTTATGTCGAGTCCTGACGCTCTTTTTCCCGTGGTCCGTCGAGAGATCGCCGGCCATTCGATCGAGTCGATTGTCAAACAGTACGGTACACCTTGCTATGTCTACGACATGGCCACGATTCGGCAGAAGGTCGCCGACCTCAAGGCCTTCGATGTCATCCGCTACGCACAAAAAGCCTGCTCGAATATCGCGATCCTCGATCGCTTGCGCAGGCTCGGAGTGGTTGTCGATGCCGTCAGTGCCGGGGAGGTCCAGCGGGCCTTGTCGGCAGGGTTCGATCCGCACAGCGATCCCCACGGAATCGTCTACACGGCCGATGTGTTTGATCAAGAAGCCCTCGAGATGGTCAAGAAACTCGGCCTTCACGTCAACTGCGGTTCGCCGGATATGATCGATCAGCTCGGTCGCATCCTGCCCGGTTCGAGCGTCACGCTCAGAATCAACCCCGGGTTTGGACATGGGCACAGCCAGAAGACCAATACCGGAGGACCACAATCCAAGCATGGGATTTGGCATGAAGAGATCACCCAATGCTTGAGGCTGGCCGATATGCACAATGTCGCCATCACCGGTTTGCACATGCACATCGGTTCGGGTACCGACCTAGAGCATTTGTCTCAAGTCTGCGATGCACTCGAAAAGATCGCCCTGCAAGTCGGTAGGACCCTGACGAGCATCAGCGCCGGTGGAGGCTTGCCTGTCCCGTATCGCCAAGGTCAAAGCTATGTCGATTTGGATCGCTACTACCAGCTTTGGGATCAGACACGAAATCGCTTGGCCACCCAGTTCGGACACCCCATCCGTCTAGAGATCGAGCCAGGCAGATACCTTGTGGCTGAGAGTGGCTTTTTGATCGCTGAAATCCGGTCGGTTAAGAAGATGGGAGACAATACGTTTTATCTCCTCGATGCCGGGTTCAATGACCTAGCAAGGCCGATTCTCTACGGAGCGTACCACCCAATATCGATCTGCCACCGAGGACACCAACCATCGAGCCAAGAGCTCG
>CAILTZ010000012.1 GCA_903837255.1 uncultured Pirellula sp.
CGGCTGTGCTTGGCCAAGACCCTCGTGCACGATCCTCCTGTTCTGATCCTCGATGAGCCCACCAGCGGCCTAGATCCCCGCGCGAGAATCGAGGTCAAAGCCCTCCTCAAAGAGCTCCGCAAGATGGGCAAAACGATTTTGATCTCGAGCCATATCCTTTCGGAGCTGGCCGACTGTTGCACGTCGATTGGGATCATCGAACGGGGCCAACTGCTCATGCACGGACCGATCGACTCGGTCTATCGTCAGCTCCGTCGCAATAGGATCGTCGAGATCCGTTTCGTCGAGAATCAGGATGCTGGTATATCCATCGTCCGCAGCGATCCGACGATGCGAGGAATCGAAATCGACGGCAATCGAGTCACTGCCGAATTCGAAACCGACGATGTGGGGCTATCGAATTTGATGAAGAAACTCATCGACGGCGGGGTCAAAATGAGATCGTTTAGCGACAAAGACCCGACGCTCGAAGATGTCTTTATGATGGTCACCAAAGGTTTAGTGGCTTAAACGCACCACCCACAGCTTGGGGCGACCACGATGAGACGATTGCTCGAATGGATTTTGATCTCCATGGTCCGGTTCTACCAACGAGCCATCAGTCCCCTGCTATGGAGCCAGTGCCGTTTTTCACCGACCTGCTCCGAGTACATGATCCAAGCGATCCAAAAGCACGGACCAGTTCGTGGGGTGCTCAAGGGGATCTGGAGGATTTGCCGCTGCCACCCTGGGACTCCCGGGGGCTACGACCCGCCTTAAAAAGAAGCATCGATCGTCGTTCGAATCCATTGGTGATCCGAATCGATCGTCGAGAATCCGGCTTCCCGATCGATGACCTTGAGTCCCGGTGAAACAATCGCGTGATCGATGGGAATCCCAACGACACCAAGACCGCAAGGCCAAGTCGCAAAGAATCCTCGGTAACGCCGCGTGTCGGTCCAGCCGGTGCTCGAAAGCAATTGCTTGAAGCCGTGGCTCCAAGGCGTGATGTTCAAGTCACCGATAACGATCGACGGAAGATCGGATTGTTGGCACCAATCGGCAATATCTGCCAATTGTTCGTCGCGCACTTTGAAACGTCCGTGTTGGTTAGGGGATGCGGTATGGACCCCCAGCATCCGGATGGGCTTATCGGCATACTCTCCCGAAGGCATCATGGCTTCGAGCGTGAGCATCTGCGATTTTCCGAGCACCCCTTCCCGAAATTTCATACCCGGAATACGACTCAGGATCGCGAGCCCTTGGGTGTTGGTTCGGGGCGCCCAATAAGAATGCGGATAGGACTTATCTAGGCTACGGAGCCTTGAGCGGTGCTCTGGGGTGACCTCGATAAGCAGAACGATATCGGCATCGAGGCTCTCGATGGTCTTTTCGATGATTTGGTATTCATGGTTATCGATGAATACGTTCCATGAGGCGATTGAAAGGCTTTTTGCCGGTTTGAGTTCCGAACGATTTTCCGACGAACGATTGGCCGAGGAAAGATTGGCCAACGGGAGCGAGGTCCAGGGTTCGGCGACCATCGACAGATAGACAGCGGGTGCCAAAAGGATCGCCGCATGGAGCATTCGCCACAGCAGCGGCGCTCGCCATCGATGCCACCAGCGAAGTATCGCATCGAGCAAACAAATGCTTATCATTCCGACAGCGAAATGCCATTGGGTATGGCTGGCCATCTCGAAAATGCTGTTATCGTTCCAGTTGCGATGAACGTACATCGCACCCCAGGCTGGCAATGCGGCCAAGACCGACAGCACAAACCAGATGCCTAGCCATAGGGTCCAGTGTCGAGGTTCTTTTTTCGCCTTGGTCGACACCGCTGCACACTCCCTTAGATACCTTGGAGCCATTCTGGCTGGGTCGTTTGTGGCATCCCGTTTCGCAGGACCTGAAAAACCTCATCGGCACCGGAGGCTTGGATGCTCTGGATCGCGCCGTCGACAAGGCTCACTTGATCGAGTCGTTCGACGGGTAGTCCATGGTTGAGCAGATCCCTTGGGAGCAAGACCACCAGGAGGACTTCGATTCGAGGGTTCCCCAAAAGTGCCAGCACTCTGTGACGGGTGTCGCAATCCTCAAGATCGATTGTTTGGCTGCTGAAACGTATCGAGGATGGCAGGACCACACCGGCGATGCGTCCCATCGCCGTGTGCTCCTGAATCCAATTCTCGACGTGGCTTTTGCAGCGATCATCGCAAGCCGCCGCGAGCAACCCATGAATAGGGATTCGTGATTGACTGGGTGTTGGGAAAAGCATGTCGATAACCGCATCGCCGACCGGACGCGGCTTGCCAAACATGGGGACCACGTGGCAGGAAAGCGAGGGGCCTGCATTGACCTCAACGACTGCTCCACGCTGGGCGGCCAAAGGCTTGGAGATATCTTCGGCCAGAACATCCAATCCAGCGATATCCAGCCCGACGACCTGAGCGGCCAACACGGCTTGGGC
>CAILTZ010000013.1 GCA_903837255.1 uncultured Pirellula sp.
GCCCAAGCCGGGGCACGCAAAGCCCAAGCAGAAGCGCGCGAAGCCCAAGCAGAAGCGCGCGAGGCCATTGAAAGCGCCCAAGCAGAAGCCCGCGAAGCGCGCGAGGCGATTGAAAACGCCCAAGCAGAAGCCCGCGAAGCGCGCGAGGCGATTGAAAACGCCCAAGCAGTAGCCCGCGAAGCGCGCGAGGCGATTGAAAACGCCCAAGCAGAAGCCCGCGAAGCCCTCAAGAAGGGCGAGGCGATTGGGTTAGAAATCGGGAGCATCCAGCTTTTACAAAGATTGATAGGACTGTCGGTACAAGGCCAAGAGGAATTAAGAGTCATGCCGCTAGAAGATCTTGTAACGCTAAGAGAAAGCCTGAAAACCAAGCTTCAGAATCGAGCCAGCTAGCTGCGTAGGCTAGCTCGCCAATCCACCAGATGCAATTCAACCTTGCGCATCCCGTTGAACTCATTGATGTTGGGGCGGAACGCTAAATCAAAACAACCTTGGTGAGTATTGATCTTCTCGGCCCACTCGGGTTGCGAAAACGCCACAGCCCTCAAGATTTGGCCGTGCTGCTTGAAGCGGACCCCGACGTGCCGATCTCCTTGCCCGAATAGCTTGGCCGGCTCATGCAATTCGACGTTGCTAGCCACAAAAATGGGGCGAGGATTGCCCGCTCCAAATGGTGCCATGCTTTCGATCAGGGTGACGGCCTGCAGACTCAGTTCCTGAAAGGTCGCTTCGGCATCGACCAGAAGCGTTTGCTCCGGATCCCGTTCCCCGAGCGTACCGCGGACATGGTCGCAGAGAGCTTCGCGAAACTCAGGAATCTTGCGATCCTGAATGCGCAAGCCTGCGGCAGCAGCATGACCACCGCAGCTTTCTAGATGCTCGCGGCAGGTGACAAAAGCCCGATGCAAATCGATAACCCCGGCCGATCGTCCACTCCCTGTGGCGGGCTTTTGTCCCATCGGATCCGAGGAGATGATCACTACGGGGCGATGGAATCGTTCAGCCATTCGACCCGCGACGATGCCGATCACACCCAAATGCCATCCTGGCGAATGGAGCACCAGGGCCGGCTCGGCGGCCGCCTCCAGCTGCTCCTTGGCCTGCTTGCTCGCAGCCAGTGTAATGCTGCGCTCGATCGAGTCGCGATCTGCGTTCAAACGATCTAGATACTGAGCAAGCGCGACGGCACGCTCGGGGTCCTGGGTCGTCAATAACTCGACTCCTAGTTGGGCCTGTCCGAGCCTGCCGGCAGCATTGAGCCTGGGTGCCAGTGTAAAAGCAACATCCTCCGCGCTGATCGCTTGCTTGGCATCGAGCTTGGTGATCTTCATGAGCGCTTTGAGTCCCAGCGGACTGTGTTTGGTCATCAGTTGCAATGCCGTGCGCACCAAGATCCGGTTCTCATCGATCAGCGGCACCACGTCGGCGACGGTACCGATCGTGGCGATGGTCATGGCCATCAAAAGAAAGTCCCTATGGCGATCGGCGACTTTGCTGCGGTTGTCGGCAAGAATCTGACTCATGCGCCAAGCGAGTTTGAAGGCCACGCCTGCCCCGCATAATCCGTGGAAGGGGTAGTCAGCGTTTGGCAAATTCGGGTGAACGATCGATACGGCTTCAGGGAGCGATTCCCCACAAGCGTGGTGATCGGTGATGATCAGATCGAGCCCCAGCTCGCGGCACAATTGGGCCTCGCGGATCGATCCGATGCCGCAATCCACGGTCACCAAGAGCTTGCGCCCAAGACTAGCGAGCCGCGTGATCGACTCGCAGCTCAGTCCGTAAGCATCCTCGAGTCGGTTTGGGACATAATAAGATACATCGGCTCCGAGCATCTTCAGGAATGACTCGAGAATCGCCGTGGCACACATGCCATCGGCGTCGTAGTCGCCGTAGATGACGATCGGTTCGCGATCTCGAACGGCACGAAAAATCCTGTCTGCCGCCGCATCGATCCCGGGCAAAAACTGCGGATCCCGAAGATCGGAAAACTTGCACTCCAAAAAGAGTTTCGCGGTGTCGACTCGTGAGATCCCTCGCGATAAAAGCAACTGCGAGACCACCGGGTCGATCTTCAGTTCATTAGCAAATTCTAAAAAACTACCCGAATCGTGGGCTCGGAAGATCCATCGTTTTGCCATCGAATCCTTCCTCCTGTTTCTCAGCGCAAGTGCATTTTGTGAATTCGATAAGATAGCGTCGAACGCAAAAAACGAAAACCGGCTTAAGCTCCCGCGTCGGGAATTCCCCACTGAAAGGGGTCCTCGGGGTCCGCGATCAGCTGCAAATCGCCATTGACGAACGCTCGTGAGGTGATCGACGGTCTGATCGATTTTGCCGTTTGGTCGACCCAAACGTAGGAGGCTTCAAAGACGCTTCCTATAAAACTTTCCTGTCGCCATTTTTGCCCCGGAGCAAGCTTTCCGTCGGCAGCTAAACACGCAAGCTTGGCACTCGTCCCGGTACCGCATGGTGAGCGATCGTATTGGCCTCCCGGGCATAGTACGAAGGAGCGAGAATTATTCTTCTGCGAAATCGGCTTTCCAAACAGTTCGACGTGGTCGACTTGAGGATAGTCTTTTCTGACCTGTTCCAAGATCTCCGTCGATCGATCGATCGAGAAGGCTCCCGTGCGGCTCATCCAATCGGTGTGGCTTACGTCCAGA
>CAILTZ010000014.1 GCA_903837255.1 uncultured Pirellula sp.
CGGCTTGTCGACTGGCTCTGCGGGTCGTATCTCCTTAGCCCTTGGTTTACGGGGATGCGCCCGTGGCGGAATTGGCAGACGCGCTAGATTCAGGTTCTAGTGAGTAACATCGTACAGGTTCAAGTCCTGTCGGGCGCACCAATAAACTCGAGGTCGTTCCCAGCACCTTCGTCCGGAGGACGCTCCCTTTAATCGGAGGGACGCGCTCCTGCAAGTCCCCAATCATTGCAGGGATCATCACCTTTCCCGATCACAATGTCCCTTGTTAGCGAAACTCCCACCAAGCCGGTGCCGGTCCCAAACACGACCGCCACCCGATTCATCGGAAGTTGTATCGAGTCTGCGCGCCGCCAGTTTCGAGGCGATTGAAGCTCTAGAGGTCCTCGGGTTTGGCAAGACGGCGGCTCACAAAGTACTTGCCGAGGAGGGGAAATTTGACTCCATTCTCGCAGGACGGCCTCGTTAAGGGGGCCGGTTAGGCCGAAGGGTTGAACTGTTCGATTGCGATCATAGGAATTACAATAAAAATTATTTCATTGCCGGAGAGACAGGCTTGTCTTGAAATCGCCTTCTATCCGCTGCAGTGGCCTGTCTAAACTGCATCGATACATGACAAAGCACTTCCCTCCCATTTGTCCTATCATCAACAATCTCGATCTGACGCACATCATCGCGGATTGAATATGATGACAATAGAGTCATTGATTTTCCCATGAGTTCGACATTCGCTCTAACTAATCCTTCATGAGTATAGAGATCAATAGATTTCCATCCCTGCGCCTTCAAATACTCGCTTGCGATGCCTAACTTATCGGCTACAAGTAAAGCCTGCTCTTTGGGCACAGATCCTAAAACGTTGTTGGATATGCTGAATAATCCTGGATAGTTCTCCGGAATTTCGCCACGCATAAGATGCAGATGACCATTGTAAGGGAATATCAGTCCAAAATGTCCTGTGTCTAGATATTCGATCTTTTGCATTCCGCGTGAATCAAAGCTGAAAACAATCGTGTCTGTCCCGATTTCTCTTGGAAAATCATATCGAATGCCGAGTATCTCGGATAAAAGGTGAACTGGGGCCACCTCCCGGACCGCCCTGCTCTTTTGCACGACGATAAAAAGCGATGCTTCATTCCAAAGAGCCATCACATTAGAGATATAGTCCATGACCAGATATTCCCGGGCGAATGACGAGCACGCGAAAACAAGAATCAACCCCATGATCGACAGGACTAGAAATACGCGCTTGATCGTGGAACCGTTTGGACGCGCTGCTCTGGTGTTGGCCGTAATCTTCATCTCAAGGTATATCTGGCTATGGTCATCGCTCTTCAGCAACGCGTGAACGTCTCCACGGTGCTGCGGATTTCCTGCGTCACGGCAGCCTCCAGCGGCTTGGGGGACGAAGCTGTAAACCGGACGATGCATTTCTCAAGCTCAATAAACCAGGAGTACTGGAAACGGATGCGATTCGGCGTAGAGTCTTCGAGCCACAAATAGCGGGCATTCATCTGGCCCACTTTGAATAGTTCATCCTTTCGAAGTAAGACCCTGCTCCCCAAAGTAAATGCCTGGGCCAGTTTTTGAGGACGCAGTAGGCTCGCAAATATCTCGTGTTCCTGTACATCAAACCCCAATGGATTTCGCAGATCCAATCGAAGCGGATTTGGGGGTGTTGGTTGAACCGATGCGCGAATCTTAAAGCCTAATCGATGATCGACCCGCCATCCCGGATTCATCTGTTTCTGGTCTGATGCTGGAGACAAAATAGCTTTGAGCAATGGGTCCGTTGATAATCGCGCCTCCCGATTTTTTAAGAAACGACGCATCCACCAGAGCAACGGTTTCGAGAAGATGAGTGCCAACCCTCTGAAGATGAAGGAGAGAACATGCGCGAAAAGCAGAAAGCCGCGCAATTGAGACTGAATGTGTTGCAGCTCTTCCCCTGATTGAGCTTCAGCCATTGTTGGCGACCTTTCCCGAGTTTCAAATTCTCGGACGGCTAGCCGATGCAATTGAGGTTCTTGAGGTTCACTGCCCAACAACTTTCTACGTTCAAAATAAAGGGGTTCGACCTGCCAACCGCCTATCTGGCGAGTTTCTGCTGAACCACAAATCCAGCGATCGATATCCGAACAATGAAGTGAACCTGCTGGTGCTCCACTGGACTGGCAAAACGACTCGCACGGAAAGTCGGCAAAAAGTGACCGTTTTCTTTGTATCTGTTGGATGGTGCCTACTTTGTCCGGCAGACCGAGGACACGGCATAACCGATGAGGATCACCATTTTGTTCCAATTTGCGGTCGTCACCCCCGAAATAGTGTGGGTTCGAATTGAAGGAGACAGTCAATCTCCCGTACTCCAGCAAATCATATCCCCATACATCGCTATCCGCGATCATGACTTCCAGAACAACGGCCTCGTCGTGGAAAACCTGAAGAAGTCGGTCGCCCTCTCGAAATGACTCACTATAGAGAATGATGGTCCAATCTGAGTTCGAAACCAGGAAGGCAATTCTCTCGTCATCGTCAA
>CAILTZ010000015.1 GCA_903837255.1 uncultured Pirellula sp.
CATGTTTACGTTCCTTACTATGTGGTGTTAATCCACATTTCTGAATATCATTATCAGTCATGTTTGTATTCAGATACACCCATTTCTGAATAAACGGACGGGTAAACGCAGTTAATGCAGCCTTGTCTGCATTTTTGAGGTCATCGACCAGCGTAATGCAGCCTGTCCGGGCCTGGGACAAGGGGACTGCCCCAGTTAAAACCAAATCAGTTAAAACCAAATCAGTTAAAACCAAAGGGCCATCCAACGGTTCCGCCCCGATGAATTCGCCACGGACTTGTTGAACCAATTCGGCAATCGCAATTCCGACCATTGCACGACTCCATTCGTTGTGCGTCTGTGATTTCCTTTACGGCACCCGGCCCCATAGTGTAATCTCCCCAGCTTGCGTAAATCAACACCGATTGGAGTAGTCACACCGGGGGAAAGTTGTTAGTTTCCTTGTTGTTTTGATTCGTCCAGTTTCCCAAACTCACTTTGAAGCCTATGTTCAAAGCCATTCCCAAGGCAGCGATACTGAGCATGGTAGGGCCGATGGCCTTGCTATTGGCTGGTTATTTGGGCTGGAGATTCTATGGAGCCAAGGCTCTGGACACGACTTACTATGCCCTCAAGCAGGAAAATATCCACATCAGCGACAAGCCGACTTGGCTTCGAAGCGATGTGGTTTCGGAGGTTTTCGAGCAAAGCAGACTCGAGCGAATGAGCTTGCTCGATGACCAAACGACTGCTGTCATCGCCAAAGCTTTCGATACACACCCTTGGGTCAAGAAAACGCAGCGAGTGCATCGGATGGCTGGTGGCCAGATCATGATCAATGCCGAGTTCCGCCAACCGGTTGCGATGGTTCACTGCGAATCGGAGCCCAATGCCACATCAGGAGCGATGGACCAAGAAAGCTTTCTGCCGGTCGACGCAGAGGGAGTGCTGCTGCCGACCAAAGACTTTTCGCAGGAAGACATCCCCAACTACATGCTGATCTACGCTCAAAACATTCGCGTCTCGGACTACCCTCGCGTTGGAATGATCATCGCCGATACACAGATCACCGAAGCGATTCTGTTGTGTCGCTTTTTGGGGCAACACAGAGCCCCAGCGCTTTCAAAGCTATCGAGCGTCTATGTCTATCCGAACATCGCCGGTAGCAAATCTCGCTGGAAACTCGAGCTAACAACCAAGGGTGGACCTAGGATTATGTGGGGCAGCGCACCGACCCATGAATCAAACTCGGAACCAACAGCCAATACCAAGCTCAAGCGGTTGGTGGAACTCATCGGCGAGAGTGCTCAATGGGCTAAATCCGAAATCGACCTGACGGTCAGCCGCTAGCCGCTTGCCTCAAGCTGAATCTTGCCCACGATCCAATCGAACCATAAGCAGCAAGGTGCGGCAATGCTCTTGATCACTAGGCCGGGCTAATCACAACCTAACGAATCACGCGAGCCGAAAGGGAGGCTTCGACCTGTTCGCCCAAGCTAGTTAGGATCACAACCTTTTGGTTGATCTTATCGGCTTGATTGCTCTTCTGGGGGCTTGCGTCCTGGCCGGCTGCGCCTCGGAAAGTGAACGGAACGATGTGAACCGTCTTCTCACCTGAGGGGGGCTGGAATTCAAACCGATCGTCTTCGCAAGTGATCAGCTCGATCGAGAACGGCTTTTTGCCTTTGACGATGAATCGCTGCTGACGGGTCTCGCCCAGTCGGACGTCTCCCATGGCAATCGTCTCTGGGGTGACCGTGATCGGGGGCCGAACCCTCGCAGAAACAGGAATCGCAAACTCGCGGTTCTTCTCGTTCGGATCGTTGGTCACCACAACGACCTCATCGAGGATCTTGGAGGCAGCCAGAGTGTCCTTAAGCTTCACATGCATGCGATAAGTCACGCCATCAGGCTGATACATGGGAGGATCAAGAGACACCTCGAACGCTTGGGCGTTGCCGCGAACATCGGCGATCTCGAGCCCCTTGCGGCCTTGGAACGACAACCGCAAATCGATCGTTTTGCTCTGGCCTACCTCGACCTCTCCAAACATGATTTCGCCTGGCTCGACCGATACGTCGGTCCGAATGGTTCCTCCGACAGTCAATTGGATTTCGGCGTAATAAGGCTTGTCGATCACCACAGTGATCACAGCACTTTTGGTCCCGGTGAACGTACGGGTATTGAGCTTGGCAAGTATCTCGCCCTTTTCCCAAGACTTCAGCGTCGGCTTGGTGGCCACCGGAGTTGTGCAACCACAACTGCTGCGAACACTTGCGATATGAACATCCTCTTCGAAACAATTTTCTATAACGAAACTATGCTCGGCTTTGGCGTTTTTACTGACGGTTCCAAAATCGTGATGCGTCTCTTTGAATAGCTTTCGCACCCATTCCTGCCCGATCGCTTTCGATGGCCCGCACCAAAGGCATGTTGCTATCAGCACTACGAACAAGAAGCAGACTCGGCGGATCGCTAGCATTTCGGATTTGAGATGGTTTGCAGTTGAGCCGTTGAGGGTATCGATACAATAAGAGGTTGATCGGCTATTGGTAGCGATTAGTTCATTGGAATCGCTAAGGGTTCTTTGTTTCCCGCGGAGGCTGAGCAGCCTGCGTTGGGCAGGCAGGATGGCTAGCATGGGGAACTGGTGATTCGGCCCTGTGCCTAGGAGCCCTGTGCCTAGGAGCCCTGTGCCTAGGATCAGCGTTTGGGACTGCTGTTAGAGCCCCAACGCAGTATTCCTGGCGGGCTTAGGTAAATTCTTCGCGGGTTGACTCCCGTTAAAGGCGCTGCTTGAGTCGGCGCGCATAGGCATCGTACCCAGCCGGACTGAGGTGGATTTTGTCCTCAGTGAATAGCTCTTTTTTGAGTGATCCATCTGCCTGGATAAAATCGCTGGTCAGATCGAGTAGCTCGACGGCAGGATCGCTCGTAAGATTGAGGGAATCCAAAGCAGCATTGGTCTTGAGGATATCGTCATAGAATCGGTTTCCCGGCCCCTGGGACGGCAGGGTCTTGGCAACAATGATCGCCGCCTTGGGGAACTTGTCTCGCAAGTTTTTCACACACATTTGGATC
>CAILTZ010000016.1 GCA_903837255.1 uncultured Pirellula sp.
CGCAAGGAGTCTCGTCGCTGCTGATTTTTCTGACGCTGCTGAGCGCCAATCTGGCCGTCGTGAACTTTTTGCCAATCCCCGCCCTAGACGGAGGCCATATGGTGTTCTTGGCCGCCGAAGCCATCACGGGCAAACCGGTCAACGAAGACCTTCAAATCAAACTGACCATCGGTGGGATGGTCGCCCTTCTGTGCTTGATGGTCCTTGCATTCCGAAACGATATCATGTTTTTCCTTGGGGCCTGGATGTAAAGCGTGAAACCCTGGCACTACCTCGCGTCATTTCTAGTCCCTGCCATAGCCGCCTTGGGTTTGACCCTTGGCGGGCCGTGGGCTTGGATGACCGTCGCCGGCGTGTTCATCGCAATCCCAAGTCTGGATGCTTGGTTCGGAGTCCAAGACGGCAATTGGGACGATCAAACAGCCCAAAAGGCTCGTGGCAATCGTTTCTACAGCCTCATCCTTTACGCTCACCTTCCCATCCAAATTCTGCTGATCCTCTATCTTGGCTATGTTTGGAACCATTCGAATGCCCCTTGGTCGATACGCCTGGGGTGGGTCCTGTCGGTCATGCTCAGCACCGGCGGAATCGGAATCACTGTTGCCCATGAGCTGATCCACCGCAAAACCTCATGGGAACGCTGGGTCGGCAAATGGATTCTCATGACCGTTCTGTACATGCATTTTGCCATCGAACATGTACGGGGACATCACGCCCAAGTCGCTACGGAGAACGATCCTGCATCGGCACCCCAAGGAATGAACGTTTACCGATTCATTCTTGGAACCATCCCAGCCCAGTGGCTCTCAGCATGGCATCTCGAAGCGAAACGGCTCAAGAAACACGGGCGATCTAACCTGAGCTTTCGCAACGAAATGCTCTGGTACGTGGTCATCCAAGCCTCCTGGCTGGCGCTCATCACCTATCTGTTTGGCATCTCGTTTCTGCCGATCTACCTTGCAGTCGCATCGTTGTCGTTTCTTCTTCTGGAGATCATCAACTACGTCGAACACTACGGATTGCGACGTCACCGAGCCGATCATGGGCGCTGGGAAGCGGTCTCCGAAGCCCACTCGTGGAATAGCAACCATCGCGTCAGCCGGATGATGCTTTTCGAACTGAGCCGACATTCTGACCACCATATGTCGGCCGAGAAACCTTATCAAATCCTTCGCACCGAAGAGGCGAGCCCTCAGATGCCCAACGGATATCCAGGCATGGTGCTGCTGGCCTTGGTCCCACCCCTGTGGTTCTCGATCATGGACCGACGCTTGCCGCAAGCTACGAATACAACTGGATCGCTTTGATGATCGCTTCGACGTTGTTTGGAACCGCGATCGCGCGATTCGCATAAGATGCTCTCGTCACGCCACGGCTCCCGAGCACTTCCTCGAATTTGTCTTGATCGGTCGTATGATAAGCCACCGTGGCTGTCGGATCCTTGAGCTGATGGCCTGTGAGAATGCACACCACTCGGTCTTCATAACCGATGACACCTTGTTGCCTGAGCAGCTTGGCTCCCGCAACACTCGCGGCACTAGCCGGTTCGCAACCGATCCCCCCGGCACCTACCTGTGCCTTGGCATCGAGAATCTCTTGGTCGCTGACCTTGCGAACCACCCCGTCGCAGACATCCAACGCTCGCAAACACTTTTTCAAATTGACAGGCCTGTTGATCTCGATGGCACTTGCGATCGTATCGGCCTTGGTTTTGTTTCGATCCAATTCGTCGTAGTACCAACAGGCCGTTTCCATCCGGGGCCGGCCCCGATTCCAACGCAGATTCCGCTGGTTGAAAAGCACATCCAACGTGTCGGCTCCGGCTGCGTTGATCACTGCCAAACGAGGCACTCGAGAAATCAGCCCGAGTTCCTTGAGCTCCATAAAGGCTTTGCCAAAGGCACTGCTGTTGCCAAGGTTCCCTCCCGGAACAACGATCCAATCGGGAACCTCCCACCGCAACGCTTCGAGCACCCGAAACATGACCGTCTTCTGGCCTTCGAGCCGAAATGGATTGACGCTGTTGACTAGGTAAATCCCGAGCTCCTTGGAAATTTCTTGGACTCTTGCCATCGCATCATCAAAGTCGCCTGCGATCTGAACGGTCAGAGCGCCATATTCCAATGCCTGCGATAACTTGCCATAAGAGATCTTGCCCGTCCCGATGAAGATGATCGCTTTCATCAATTGCGTTACGGCACAATACATCGCCAGAGATGCGCTGGTGTTGCCAGTCGATGCACAAGCCGCCCGCTTGGCACCCACCATGTGCGCATGGGTAAACGCGGCGCACATGCCATTGTCTTTAAAAGATCCCGAGGGATTCATCCCCTCGTACTGCAAATACAACTGGCCAGGTCGCAAACCAACATAACGCGACACAAAATCAGCTTGTTGCAAGAGCGTCTGCCCCTCGCCAACGGTAATGACGCGATTGGCCGGAGCAAACGGTAGGAGTTCATGGAATCTCCACACCCCACTGAACCGCAGTGGCTCGTGACGCTTGGACCACATCCCCTCCAAATCGACTAGCCGCTTGGGTGTCGGCAACCGTGACCAATCATAGGCCACATCCAATAGATCGCCACACACTCCGCACTTGACCCGGACCTCCGAGACGCCATAAGTCGCCCCGCAGTCGATGTTCAGACATCGCTGGTAAACAGCTTCCTTGAGCGCGACGGGTCTGCTTTCAGCGATTGTCGTCATTCATCCAGGGTTGGGTTAGGGTGTGCAAGCCGATATTGCTTACAAGTATTCCAAAGGCTTGTCGATCATTCTACCTAAATCCTCAAAGTATTTAGGGTAAGTCTTCTCGGTGCAACGGGGATCCAATACCAAACAACCCGGGACCATCATCGCCACCAAAGCAAAACTCATCGCCATGCGATGGTCGCGGTAGGTCTCGATTTCGCAACCTCGAAGCTCCTTGGGATAGATCGTCAAACCGTCCTCATGCTCTTGAGCTTCAGCTCCTAGCCTGCGTATCTCTCGGACCAAATCCCCAATCCGATCGGTCTCTTTATGGCGATTATGGGCTACCCCCCGAACCCGCGTGGGCCCCTGGGCAAACAAAGCCACCGCAGCGAGCGTCTGGACCGTGTCGCTGATATTGGACATGTCGATGTCGATCCCTCGAGCCGCTCTGCCTGAAACCTCGATCCAGCCCCCCGTATTGGGATCTACTCCACTGATTACTTGGCAGCCCATCTTCTCAAGAACCTTGGCAAACCCAACGTCGCCCTGCAACGCCTCAAAACAAAGTCCTTCGATGCGCACTTGCCCACCAGTGATCGCCGCTGCCGCCCAAAAATAACTCGCCGCCGATGCGTCCGGTTCTATCGCATACTCAACCCCTCGATACCTCTGCGGTGCTCGAACCCGATAGCTTGAATGTGTCCCAGAAACCGTCTGCACCGCATCGACACTCACCGCATCGACACTCACCCCAAAACTCTTCATCACCAAGATGGTCATATCCACATAAGGTTTCGAAACCAAGGAACCCTCGACGGTGATCTCGACATCCTCTTTGCAATACGGTGCGGCCATGAGCATGCCGCTGAGAAACTGACTCGATACGTCGCCTCGGACCGAAGAGCTCCCACCACGTAATCCAACGGCCTTCAACACCACGGGTGGACACTCTGGATTGCTCGTGTTCTGACTTACAAGCTCCGCTCCCCAGTTACGTAAGCCCCGTATCAGATCCCCGATCGGCCTTTCTCGCATACGCGGGACACCATCGAGCACATAAGTGCCCTGTGTAGCTGCCAATGCGGCTGTCAAAAAGCGTATGGAGGTCCCACTGTTGGCAATGAACAAATCGCCTCGGTCGATCGGCGGTTGGCCTGAACATCCATCGATCAAGATCTGGCAGCGATCTCGATCCCAGTCGATTCGCAGCCCCAGTTGTCGCCATGCGTCGACCATAACGGTGGTGTCCTCGCTCTCGAGCACACCGGACAAAACAGAACGCCCCTGGGCCATCGCAGCGCAAATCACCGCTCGATTCGTCAGGCTCTTCGAGCCAGGTACCCGAATGCTGCCGACGATCGGCTTTTGGACAATCGGTAACGAAACGGCTCGAGGCTTGGTGTCACGGGACAAATTCGATGTCACTTAGCAGAGATCTTCCAAAGGTTCTGTGCCCCACGGACATACATCGCATCGCCTGACACAGCCGGTGAACCTAACACCTCGTCAC
>CAILTZ010000017.1 GCA_903837255.1 uncultured Pirellula sp.
GACCGTGGCGATGGCTTTGGACTCCTCCAACGAAACCGTATCTAACAACCGATCGACCGCACGAGCCTGCTCGTGCCGCAAGTCCTCCTTGGAGTGATCCAAGTGTGTGCTAAAGAATCGGATCGTTCCAAGCTGGCTCGGAATGGTCGCCTCCAAAACAATCCGCTGCTCACGCATCGAACCGTTGGATTGCTGCTCGTTGGGAAGCTTGTGCACAACGCTATGCTTGATCGGCCATCGGCTTAAGACAGCTTGGCCATACTCCCCGCCATCAAAATCGATCGCCTTGCCAAACACTCCGTAGTAGCCGGTGAGTTTTTCAAGCTCCTGCGTTTGAGCCGTGCGCTCGCTCCTGCCACAACCTTGATCGACCTCCTGCAAGGCGACAATGTCCGCATCTGATTCCCGAATCACCTTGGCAATCCGATCTAGCGATAGTTTTTCATCGACGCCGCGTCCGTGGTGGATGTTGTAACTCAAGACTTTCAGAACGTTGCTTGAAGAAGCTGGCCTGAGGACTGCGGTCACTGGGAAATGATCCGAGGGGGTTCGGCCTTCGCGTGCCGTTCGATCGATCCGTGCCAATCGAACTTGGAAATCCTCCGTGCAAGCGATCCAATCGATCCGAGTGCCTGTGGTCTTGCTCGCATCGAACGATGAAAAAGTTCCTTCGTCGGCCCCCGGGTGCGGATGGATGGCCCGGAAAGTATCTAATAACTTGCGATCGGCAGAATCGTCAAACAGGGCGCGATAAGGTTCCTCGGTAGGGGCGGCGTTGAAGTCCCCGGTGAGAATCCAGCGAGCATCGCTACCGAGTTTTTCCAGTTGGCTTCGAATCAGCCGGCAGCTTTCGAGCCGGGCTTGTTGGCCTTTGTGGTCCAGGTGCGCGTTGACAAAAAGGATCGGTTTGGAGCCTGGTGACTGGAGGTCTTTGAGTTTCACCCAGCTGGCGATCCTCGGCAGTGCGGCGTCCCATCCTTTGCTGCCGACTTTATCAGGCGTTTGGCTGAGCCAAACGTGGCCTTGGTCGATCGCCTCGAAGCGATCTTTGCGATAAAACAGAGCCGCCATCTCCCCGGCTAGTTTGCCATCGTCACGGCCGGCGGCAACCACGCCGTAGCCCGGGAACGACTCGGCTAAAAAGTCCCGTTGGCTTGCCAGGGTTTCTTGGGTTCCGAGCAGATCCGGGTCGAAGTTGCGGATGGTCTGGGCCAGGAATTCTTTCCGCAACTCCCAGCGATTGATGCCATCGTTGGCGGTCCCATAGCGGATGTTGAAGCTCATGACGCGCACCGGCTGGGTCGATTGCGCCGAGGTGATTGGTGAACTGGCCAATCCTAGTATGAGACTGGCGATAACAAGAATCGCGAATCGGATCACAGTGCGTTTGAACATGGCGGTTGGTCTGCTGGGAAGAGCTGAAGCTCGGTCATGAAGAGGGTCTTTACGAGCAGTTTATCTCGATCACCAAACTCTAGCAACAAACGGTCTAGATCGGAATTCCATGAAGATTTCGCGTTTTGAACTCAAAAGCATGACTAGCCAAATATGCTATTGAGGTTGTATCATTGGCTGAGAAATCCATGTGCATACGATTGGCGGGTTGCGATTGGCAGGTGGGGGAAGTGAAATGAAGTTTATTGGTAGAACCACCGAGCTTGCACAGATACATGCAGCGTCCAAAACAGGTGAAGCTAGCTTGAACGTCGTTTACGGAAGACGACGGGTTGGAAAAACCACGCTGATCGAAAAAGCTTTCTCCGAGACCCGAGTGCTCAAGTTTGAAGGGATTGAGGGAAAACCAGAGGTGTACCAAGTCGACTTGTTGTACCAACGAGCCGACAAAGTCTTCACCGTGTGTGAGATCAAATATCAAGATGCACCGGTGGGTGTCGAAGCAATCGAGGATGCTGAAAAGAAAATTCAATCTCTACCAATTACTCCCAGAGGGTCACTCACTCGCAGCCGTCCAGTCCAGAAGGTCCTTATCAGCTCCTCGGGGGCATCCTGAGATGATCTGCGTCTGAAAATTTGGGGACCAGCATCAAAATCGCCCAGATCATCCCGCAACCCAAAAGCAATATCGCCCCGCTGACGATGCCTACTGCCAACCATCCACCCGGCTGATTGGGGTCCAAGAACGGATAGGGGTACCAACCGGTAATCGCACCTCGCCCAAGCGAAAAGAAAAGAAATGTCAGAGGATAGGCAAGCCACCACAGGGATCGACGATAACTAGGCCGAGCAGCCGGCGGGAACGCAACCCATTCGAATAGGATCCATAGCGGCATGATCAAATGGTGCATGCCATCGGCAAAAGGGTGAACGATCTCTTTGACAATCGGTAACTGCGACAAGAGCACGGCATAGACCAGTCCCGTGATCCCCATGTACAAAACAATCGCTCCGCGAAACGCCGCTCGCTTGCCCTGGCTGATCCCCAACCCACCCAACGCTTCGATCACCAACACACCTACCGCAATGAGATTGGCTTGGATCGTGAAAAAACTCAGGAATGGTCCAATCTGAAAATCAGCTTTGGAAATCAAATAATTGGCCTGAACAAATACGGCAACCACCGATAAGCAGGCCAGGATCAAGCGGACTGCGTTGAAGGCAAGCGGCATCTATTTCAACCTTTGATCGAAGAACGCAAACACATCATCCAAGGCCGCTTGGACGATCACCATGTGCTCGACATCTGGGTATTCTCGGTACTCGACTTGGCAACCGATCCGCTGAAGCTGTTGGCTGAGCGACTTTGCCCCTTTCTTGCCAAAATCCCGATCCCCAGCCGCCACATAAAACGGAACCTTGCGAAGCGCCTCGGTATCGCGAACTCCGCCCCCTCCACCCAATGCCGCTACGATTCGGATCGATTCCGGATGCTTGCTGACCTGCGTCATGGCTTGGGCCGCTCCCATCGAATGCCCAACGAGCATCACTCGATTGGGATCCACAGGCAAGTATTCCGATAAGGCATCGACGATCTGTTGTGCATCCAAACCCAAACCGGTCATGGTCTGTCGGGGCGAGACAACAATCCACTGGCGATCTCGACCAAGCTCTACAAGGCGGCCAGCACCATAGGTTTGAAAGAACATGTTCTCGCTCCCACCCGCCCCATGCAAAGCGATCAGCACCGGTAGCTTCTTGTCAGAAAGCTTCGAGTCATACGCGGGCACTTCGATCCGGACGACCTGCGTCGATCGCCCTTGGCTCAGTTGCATCCACTTCCAGCCGGCCTTGCGCATCCAAAGCTCAAAGGACCCATTGGCTCGTTCCCCTGGAGCCGATGGCTCAGTGATCTGTTCAAAGTCGTTAAGAAGTTTGTTCCAAGGTAGATCGATCTCGAAGGCAGTCCCTTTGCGACCCCGCGCAATCTCACGCGCCAAAAATCTAGCGGTGCTCTTAGCCGTCTGGCCTGCTGGCGGATTAGAAGCTTCAGCCCCCGACGCCGTGCTTGAGTCCTTGCGATTCGATTCCGCCCAGGCCTCCATCTTCGCCAAACGCTCCTCGGGGCGATCGACCAAGGAGATTGAGGGACAGATCCAATCGAACTTGCCTGGATCCGATCCCAAGCCATGCGCTGTTAGCACATAGTCACCAGCAGGCAATCCACGAAAATCGACTTCAAGCGTTTCCTCGGGGACAACCTCCAACGTCTTGCTCATCAACGGAGCTTGGCCAGAGTCAGACAGCATGTCCTTGGCCGGTGAGTCGTTCCAAGGCCATACCTTGAGCACCAGCGAAGTCTTGTTCGCGTCGAGCTGATGGTCGTAGAAAACCCCGGCGCGACACCGAAGGATCGGGTCGTTGAGGTCCAGCAAGGTCCCATCGACATCCAGCTTCCAGCGAAGGTTTTGAAGACTCTGGGCTTGCTCGGCCCCCTGGACTCCGGTGACTTGCAACCAAGCCTCATCGAGCGACTTGCCGGCACGGCTCAGCTGCAGGCTGAAAAAACTCTGCACAGCCTGTTCCATCGAAGGGGTGCATTTGGCCCGAAGCTCCCCGGAGGCCTGCTGCCAAGCCCGTTCGAATCGCTCGAGTCGGCGACCGAGCTGGTAGCGGTCGGGGGCTCCCTGACCAAAGCCCTGGTCCGTTAAAAACACCCAGGCAAGGGCCAGCAGAGCCACCACTCTTTGGACATTTAGTTTGCGATCTAAAGGAGCTATTTTTTCCACTGTTGACCCCGTGTTTTGAAAGCGTCCAGCCATAATCTGTCGGGAAATCTGCCGGGAATTCCTTCCCAGTCCCCATGTGTCCCGGATACTATAGAGATCACACACACTATATCCGGGCATTGTACTGGATTTGCAAAGTCCAAAGTCTATGAGCAAAGCCGTCCATCGGAGGGTTTGTGCATGAAGTACCGCATGAAGTATCATCGATGTCTGCTAGTCGACCATCTAGAAGACCGACGCTTACTGGCAGGTCTGGATGTCAGCGTATTTGACGACCCACTTTCGGCACGCATGGCCAGCCCATCGAGCATCCCTGCTGCCCATCGGGTTGTGTATTTGGATCTCAACGCCGACGGGACTCAGCAGGCCCTCGAGCCTATGAGCATCTCGGACATTGACGGCATCGCTCGTTTCCGAAATATCGATCCTGGTACGTATTTGGTTCGATTGCTTGGCTCTTCGAAATCGCAACTTCAAACCACCGACACAGAGCCTGCCCCGGCAGGCTCATGGATAGGGAATGTCGGTGCGTCGCGTGCGCTGGTTTGGCAATCGGACACGGTGGGTTGGTTTGCTTCGAGCCAATCGGTCATTGAACTCGATATTGAACGAGGGGTGATCCAAAATCAACTCGCTATGCCGGGCCGGATCCTATCGGCTGCGATGGAGAATCAAACCCGAGGAACAGCGCTAGTCGCCGAGTCGAATTTGCAGACTGAACTAATCGGTTTCGATCTGCAGCTAGGTGAAATCCAGCGATTCAATCATTTCGACGGATCGACTCAATCTCCCTTGCCGAGTTCAGGCGTCGATAAGGAGCTTCTGAGCATCGGTAATACGACTTTCCTGAGGCGATCGACTGACCAGGGAGACTCGCTCTTGCGGATCCCCTCTCGCGAAACTTGGCAGGCCAATCCCAGCCTCGATTTGATTCTCAGCGGCATATCGGCCAACGCGCAACTTCAGCCCATCGGGAGCCAGGGTTTGCTCATCAGCGAATCGCTCGCCGATGGTTCGCGAATCACCCTGCTGAAATACGATGGAGTGTCGTTCGAGCTCATCGCCGAAAGGAGTTTCGATTCCTCTGTCCGTATCTCCAGTTCCAGCCCGCAGTCCAATAGCTTTGCGGTCGAAACCTCCCTTGGCATCGAGATTCTGTCGGCTAGCTCTGGGCTACCGACCACTCTGGTGCTCGATCAAGCGACCGGGCCGACGCTCATCGATACGAGTCGTGGGCTTCTTTGGTCGTTGTCCAAAGCAAATACCTCTAGGTTGATAGGATGGACGATTACCGAAGGCTTGAAAGCCTTCGACGTTCTTTTTGCCGATGCGGGTACCAAGTCCAATGCGACTCGAACCCAGTTCTCTCTCGGGCACTTAAGCGATACTCTCATCGGGCTCCGCGACGGACAAGTCTATCGGCATTCACTGAGCATGGCTCGGGGAAGTGTCGCTCAGATTGTCGACCAAGTCATCGAGCAGGTTGCTATCGGAATTCGGAGTCGCGGCCAGAACAGTCCGCCGGTACTCGGCCAGTTGCCTGACGTGCGGGCTACCGAAGACACGCCCGCGGCGATAAAAACCTCCGATTGGACCCAGGCAACCAGCGATAGCGATGGCGATCCGGTCTATTTCATCCTAGTGCGTGAAGGCCAACTAGGTACCGTGTCCTGGAATACCAGTACCGGCGGTGTCTTCTTACCGAAGTCCGACGCCAACGGCCAGGATCAAATCGTCGTACAAGCTTACGATGGTCGTGGATGGTCTACTCCGCAAACGGTCGGGATCCAAATACAGGCGGTCAATGATGCACCGCAAGGCCTCTTATTCAGCGGTGTTTTGGCGATCCCTGAGAAACGACCAGGCTACGTGCTAGGAAACCTTGCCGTCATGGATCCGGATGCCAATGAAGTTTTCGACTACTCAGTTTCCGATCCTCGCTTTGAAGTCGTCGGCAATACGCTTAAGGTAACCGATTCGGCCGTGATCCCTTACCAAGCACCCGGTTGGATCGACTTGCGATTCCTAGCCCGCTCGCGGACCAACGGGGATACCATCGAACGCCCTGAACGGATCTTCATCGTCAAAGACCCAACGCCGTTCCACAACGACAGCACTCCCGAAGACGTCGATGGGGACGGGCGTATCACGCCGCTGGATCCTTTGGTGATTATCAACTACATCAACAGCAATGGATCAGGCCGCATAAGACCTCCCGGAGAGGGGGAGGCCCATATCGATTTGGATGTCGACGGTGACGGACAGGTCTCGCCGCTGGATATCTTGATTGTCATCAACGCTTTGAACCAACCTTCTGGGGGTGCCGAGGGGGAAAACAATCCTGGCAGCCAAGCCGGTTCCCCTCCACCGAGCGACATCGAGGACCCTTTGGGGCTGAAAAAACCTCGACGCTAACCACCGAAATCGCCGTTGCTCGATCGCTAAAAAATCTTGAAATCCCGATCAACACAACCCAGAAAATGAAGTTTTCGTTAACTGGGTGGTTTCTGTTTTGTTAGACTGGTGCGAAAGAGTTTCCGGTCGATTGCGGCGGAGGATTGAATGTCGTTACGCGTCTGTTGTATAGACGATAGTCCGTTGTGTCTTTATGGCTTAAGGCATTGCATCAGCGCCGCCGGGCATACCATCGTCGGCGAGCTCGATAGCTTCAGCCAACTCGATGAATTCCTGAGCCGAGTTCCATGCGATGTGCTTGTCTCTGAAGTACACGTAAGAGGGCTAGACGTTTTCTATACTTGCCAGTGGATCGTCGATAAGTATCCGGGCATTCGTTTGATCATTTATTCGTATGACGATAATCCCACACACATCGCGCGGGCAAGCGCCCTGAATGCTTGGGACTATGTTCCAAAACGCTATGCAGTACAGCGGTTGATTCAAGCTTGCGAATCGGTCCCTACTGGGCAGCGCTGTACGGACTCGCTGATTGAGTCGGCTAAGCAATTTCTCCAGCATCATCACAAGCCAGTCGAAAAGATCTTGCCGCCACTGACCAAGCGAGAGTATCAAATCCTGATCCATCTTTCGCTCGGGCTGAGCAATCGCGAAATTGGCAAGTCGCTGAGTATCGGTATGGAAACGGTCAAGGAGCATGTGCAAAACGTGCTTCGCAAACTCCAATTCAACGACCGTACTGCGGCTGCAATTTGGTCGCTAAAAAACGGTGTTCCGACCTTGAGTTGCGATACGCATGCTTAGGCACAACGGCTGCACAGGATCTCCTTACATCTGGATCTTGCGGTAAGTCAAATTGATCCGCTGGCCGACAGTCCGTTTGGTCTTAGGAACCTCATGCTGCCAATGCTCTTGCATGCTTCCGGCCATGATAAGCAGCGAACCGTTGGTCAAGACAAAGTCTTGCGTCCGGCGGCTTGCGTTGTGTCGGATACGGAACTTACGGGAGGCACCCAAGGAGACTGAACCGATGATGTTGCCCATTTGTGGTTCATTGTCCGCATGCCAGCCCATGCTGTCTTGGCCGTCGCGGTATCGGTTCAGCAGGCAGTAGTTGAAGCTTGGCTGATGGTCATCGATAAAAATTGATTCAATGCGGGATTTGATATCTAGAAGGACCGAGGTCCACTGGATCGCGACGTTGACTCGATCGGAGTATTTGTAGCTGACCCCAGGGTCTCCGTAGGAGGCGATCAGTCGGGGTTGCATGTAACCGAATATCCCAGGTTTTTGCTCCCATTGGCACTCGGACATCAACGCCTCGAAGTAGGCATCGGCAAGCTCTGTTGAGAAGAAAGATTTCTCGTAGAGGATCAGCCCACCGTCTTGGAGTTCGATCTTTTGCATTTCAAAGAGGGTACTATCGACTGTTTTGGTTCAGTGCTAGGTGCGTTTTAACATGCCTGAGGCGACACTTAGCATAGCTTGCGGCAGCATGTTGTGCGCGGAGTTCGGCTCAGGAGTTTGGCTCAGTTGGGTATCACTTGGATGGTTGGGGGAAATCATGAACCAAAGAATACGGATCGATTAGAGTCTCCCGCCCGGCAAGTGCCACTTGCCTTTGGCAACAATGCGATAAATCCCGGGCGTTGGGGCAGAGCCCCCAAGAACGCCCAGCATCTGTTTGCTCATTCATTTACTAAGCTAGACCTAACCAACATTTACGCTACTTACGCTGAGCCAAAACACTCACGAGTAGTTTGCAGATTCGCAGTGATGCTTTCGCAAGCTACTCATCTGTTTCGGGGTTAAAGGTCGGGGACTTGCTTACGGTGCCATCGGGGTTTGGGATGTATTTGTAATGGTGTTCAACGAGTCTGCGGACGAATCGTGCGCGTGCGAGTTTTGCTAGGAACTCGCCAAAGGTGTGTTGACCAGGGTCAAGGATTTCGCTGGAACTAAAGGAGAGCATCGGCAAGAGCATTTCATCGGCCGAGTTTTCGGCATGCCAAGCGGGTTGGGGGGGATTGAACGGGTTCATCGGATTATCGGTCGTGTTGTCGTACGACGCGGTAGCTTCGATCCGCGTGCCGGCTGCTATGGAGACAGGTGGCGATGCATAGTATGCCGCTTGCCAGTTAAAGTCCCAGCGTGGGATACGCACAAGCAGTTTTGGTTTAGGAATGTTCGGTTCGTACAAGACGATCTCGACCCATCGCGCGAGTTGGTGCACGTGTGGTGAGCACAATACCAAGTCAGCGTCATGAGGAAGCGTATAGTTAGCCGTAACTCGGAAGTCCTTTACACCTGAAGGGACCACCGCAAAATCCCCAGATAGGTAAATCATTTGAAGATTCCGCTTCGTATTGGATTTTCCATTTTGGGAATCGCGATCGAACCAGATTCCGACTCGGCTCGAATCATCCTCCGGCTTACCGCTGCGCGAGTAGTGCATCTGCACGACGATGTCCGAACCAGAAGGAACAAGAATCGTTGCATCTTCAGGGGATTTGATGGAGCGAAAGCCGGGAATGTATCCACAAAGGAAAGCGATACGGGGATATCCATCGCTACGAGGAGCGGGGGTGCGAAATCCAAGTTTATGTGGATCGTAGAATCCCGGTATTTGATCGTCTTGATGGTCGGTTTTTGGAGCCGAGATATTGTTCGACGCATCGAGGGCTATTTCGTGCGGAACATGTCCGATAAGGGCGTGATGGACGATTTTTCGGTTGCTAGGCAGAAACTGTACCGCACGTATGCGCATGTCCTCTGGGTTGTTCCAATTGAAAACCAAATGTGTGTATACGTCGCTTCCCGTAGCTCCCAAATGGGTGGGGCGGGGTTGTTCGAGGATCAGATCTGGGGGGCCGAGCTCCGACTCAAATTCCCCGTAGTTCGGGATAAGGGGAAGTTTAGGCGCATCTTGCGGGTTGCCTTGCGGCTTGCCTGCAGCGATCCAGTCTTTGAGCATCTTGATTTCCGCATCGGACGGCTTCATTGGCCCTTGCAAACTGGTTTCGGTTTCGATTTGCGCTGGTGGCATCCGTCGAGCTTCGATCTCTTCGACGCCCATCTCAAGCCAATCCGTGGCATCATCATAGGACATCAAGGAAAATGGGCCTGCGTTTGAAGGGCTGTGGCATTTTTGGCAGTTGGCATTCAGGAACGGTAGGATGTCTTTGTAGAAACTAATCTCGTCGGAAACACTCTCGTTGGGCTTAACGGGAGCAGGTCGGTCGATGGGGCAACCTGCCGGTACGGTTTTCGATTCGAGCACAGGGCGATTGGAAAGAACGTCATCAATGGCATTGCGAAGTTCCGGTGATGGTTCACCTGGCGCTTTTACCCCCCGTTCGTAATAGCGATCATCGATACGGCCTTGATAAAGGATTTGACCTTTGCTGTTTACGAGTACGACTTCTGGGGTAACGTTTATATCCATAAGCTTGACGAGCTGAAAATCGGTATCGGTAAAGATTGGGTAGTCTAATGCGTACTCTCTTTTGTATCTTTCAATTTGCTCAGGAGTGTCCCACTCGCAGATGATGCCTACGATACGCACTCCGCGATTGTTATATGTTTGTTGTAAGGAGTTAAGAACTGGACCGTATCGCTGGCTCATCGGGCAATCAGGATACAGAAATGCAAAACATACCAACGAGCCTTCTGCACCTAAAAAATCCTTGAAGCCGACTTGTTGCCCATCGGTTGTTTTCGCAACAAGCTGCTCCACGTCTAGCTGCGCCGTTGCACTGACTTTGTTTTTTTGCAAGTCGCCCACTTTAGGTATGGGAGCAAGTGCCATGATTGCCAGGAAGGTAACGAGGCTCAGTTTTGCCAGGAAGTTCATGTTGGCACCTTGGTAGAAAGGATAGGTGGTTGCACGCTAAGATTGCTTTCTCAGCGTTTTCTTCGTCGGTCTTGATACTGGAGAACGGCCATGGTCAGGGCGGTCGCTACTACGATTTGAGCTAGCAGTGCTGCGATTGGGATTGCGATGTTTGGGTTGTAATCGCCTAGGTTTTTCCAGAAGTCGGGAACGCCTGCTCCTTCGCTTCGGCAACCGCGGTGCGCCCAATACAGAGGTGAGAAGATCATCGCGAAGAGCTTCAAAATGCCTCCTCGAATCGGTAGGATCGTTGCGCTCAGGAGCACTTGTGGGGTGATCAACAGCGGGATGGTCATGACCCCTTTATCCGTCGCTTTGATCAACGCGGAGACGACCAAACCGATAGCTGAGCAAGCGAGTGCGGAGAGCCAGTTGAATAAAAATTCTAGTGGCGCTCCAGCGCGGTATTGCCCTACGGGAGCTTCGCCACCCCACGCTGCCCGCAGTTGAAATCCGATTTCGACGCAGAGGGTGAAGATGCCGACTTGGACAGCAAGGGTCAGAGCAAGGTTCAGAAGTTTTGCGAGGACATACGGTACGCAATCTAAACCGTGCATGCGTTCGAGATCGAACATGGTTCGTTCTTTGACGATTTCTTTGTAGCCGACCACAAACCCTAGGATCATCATGATGATGTTCATCAACGAGATGACTTTGAAGGTCCCTGCTGGATCACTGATTTCCCGGTCGGGAGCGATCGGGATTGCGTCTGTGAGTGCATCAGTGACGATCCGTCCGGTGGAATCCTCCCTTAGGTGGGCCAGCAATTTCGGTTGGCTATCAAGAAACACACGGATCTGGGATGAGATAGCAGTATTCGGGGGTAATTGATCCGTTGCGATCGCTTCGCGAACCTCTCCCCACACATCGGCCAGAACATCTTTCTCGGATGCTTCGAGGAAGCGGGTTACCATCAAGGGTTGGAGGAACGACGTCGCTGAAAAACTAACGAGCAACAGCAAAGACAATGCGATGGGGAGCAGAACTGCCAGTCGTACGGCGGCTTGGTCCCTCAGCAGAGATTCCATTCCTCGAAGAAAGAGGGTGGAGAATTGTCTCGCAAAGGATACCGTCGCCACTTTTTGGATGGTCGAAGGATCCGACTTACGAGCCGAACGGTCGGTGGCATCAGGACTTGCTTCGCGCGTGTTGGTTGGCTCAGCGGAGGATTGCTTTTGTTGCAACGCCGTCCAACGCTCAACCCAATAGCCATCGGGTTTGTCCTCGATTTCCAAGTAGATATCGGAGAGTCGATTGACGTGGAAGTGTTCCAATGCAGCGGCAGCAGTACCAAACCACACCAGCTGGCCACCGCCGATGATCAAAAGCTTGTGGGCGCGATCGACGTTATCGAGGTGGTGGGTCACCGCAAGAATACTCATGCCTAACTTGGCTTGCTCGGAAAGCAGTACCATAATCCGAGCTTCCGTCGCAGGATCGAGGGAACTGGTGGCTTCGTCGAGTATCAGCAGTCCTGGGTTGGAGAGAAGCTCTGCTGCGAGGCTTGCTCGTTTCGATTCACCTCCGGAGAGGAGTCGAATGGGGCGGTCGGCGACGTCCAAGAGACGCAACTCCTTCATCGCATCGTCGATTGCGATGTCGCGATCCGAGGCTTTGAGCGATTCGGGTAATCGAATTGCAGCCGCATAATGAAGGGCGCGGACGACGGTTAACTCCGGGGGATTGATATCCGATTGAGGTACATATCCGATCCTACCTCGCATCTGGGGACGCACGGAGTCTAAGTCTTGCCCATCGACGAGGATCGAACCTTTCGCGACATGGGATTCTCCGAGGATTGATCGAACGAGAGTGGATTTTCCAGCACCACTGGGCCCCAAAACACAAACGAATTCTCCAGGTGATAACTCGAAGCTAATATCTTCGAGAATTTTGCGATTGGATTTTGTAGATGGTTGGCTTGAGTCCACCGAAACATTCACGAATCGCAAGGACAAACCGATGGTCGGTTTGAAGTTTGGCTTGACAGAATCCAATTGCAATCTCCCTTCGAAGCGATGACGCGGTCGTTTCTGTTGTGCTTTCTGATTTAGATGGCCCGGCGAAGGAGTAAGATATCCAAAGTTTTGAAAACGGGGAAGCCAACACCTCTTTTTGAGAGGCAACTGCCCTACATGGTGGTTGTTTTGCCCCAGCTGAATTTGGAGTTTTGATTTGATCGAGTCATTCTAAGCCCAAAGGAGGCTTTCAAAATGACCCGATCCAGAAGAACTTTCACCTCGCAAGAAAAAGCCACGATCGTTTTGCGGCATTTGATCGACAAAACACCCGTTTCAGACCTGTGTGACGAATTTGGGCTCCATCCGACTCAAATCTACACATGGCAAAAGCAGCTGACAGATAACGCTGCTTTGGTATTTCAGACGCCC
>CAILTZ010000018.1 GCA_903837255.1 uncultured Pirellula sp.
CGTGGCCGAGATGCGAGCCCATCGGGAAGACCTGTTGGCTCTGGTCGAGCAATGGGGTGAGCGGGCGGCGATCAGGGAATACGACGGCGGGCTGGCCCGTGGCGATGCCGAGCGGTTGGCTCTGGTGGATGTGCTGGGTGATCCCCCATCCCCTGAGTATCTGCCGGAGGAACCGGGCTGGCTGTGTCCCTGGTGCCGACGTGGTGATCGACTGGCCGATGATCCTGGTGGCCTGCGGTGCGATCGCTGTAATCGGCTGGCGTGGCGCTGGATCGGGCGTTCGTTCGTTCGAGCCGATTTTATTTCATCGGAATTGTGATGCGATATATCGCTAAAGTGTTGGTGGGTGGTATTCTATGGGGGTCACGGCTAGGAAATTCGAAGCCGAAAACCGCTACCCATAGCGGCTGCCGTGATGTTTTTAAATATGGGTTCTTTGTTTCAACTAATGGGAGTTGATCTGATGGCAAGTGTTACACGCAAGGCCCAAGGTGGCCGAGTAGGTTTTAGGATTCGGTTCTATTGCGATGGGAAGTCGCGGGAGTTTTACATTCCCGAGACAACGAAGAAAGCAGAGCGGCAAGCCAACATAATCGCAGGGCATGTCGAGGAACTCAGCAAGGCCAAGGCCAACAACGTGTCTCCCTCCCCTGATGCTCTCAAGTGGGCAAACGGAACGGAAGGCAAGATTCGAAGTAGCTTGGTTGCCTGGGGACTGGCTGACCCTCAGGGCGAGAAGCTAGTCAGTGATGAGGGACGATTGTTGAGTCCCTTTCTTGATGCTTACATTGCGAGCCGTTCGGATCTGAAACGAACCACCGAGATCAATTACAAACAAACTCGGCGTCTGCTGGTGGAGTACTTCGGAAACTCGAAAGTCCTCAAGAGTATTACGGCGGCGGACGCTGAACGATGGCGTCGATGGATGCTAGCTCGCCCTTTGGCAGTCGCAACGGTTTCCAAGCACTGCAAGCGAGCAAAGACGATGCTCGGGGAAGCAGTGAAAGATCGGTTGCTGACATCGAGTCCCTTTGCCGTGCTCAAAGGTGGCAAAGAATCCAACGAAGAACGGCATTTTCTGGTGACGCATGAAATGTCCAAAGCGATCCTGGGGGCTTGCCCTGACTCCGACTGGCGAGTTGTTTTTTCGCTGGCTCGGTGGGGTGGACTCCGTTGCCCATCGGAAGTTCTGGCACTCAAGTGGACGGACGTTGACTGGGACAAAGGGCGGTTTCGTATCGATTCACCGAAAACAGGTGTTCGCTATTGCCCGTTGTTTCCCGAGATCAGGGATGCCCTCAAGGATGCGTTTGATCCTGAGATGATCTACTGTGTGAATCGGTATCGATCGGGCGAGCAGAATCTAAGGACGCAATTCGGGCGGATTCTCAAGGTGACTAATGTGGCTCCTTGGCCCAAGCTGTTCGTGAATCTCCGATCGACAAGGCGGACGGAACTTCAAGAACGATTTCCTGACCACGTTGTAAACCGCTGGATGGGGCACTCGGGCAAGGTGGCCGAAAAACACTACTTACAAGTGACCGAGGAACATTGGGGAGAGGCGAGCCGTTTCGGTTCCCATACCGGTTCCCATATCACAAAGCATCCAGAGCCCATCAAGGGAAATCAGAAAACAAAAAAACCCAGCGATTTGCTGGGTTGTGATGGGGGAAGAGTCCCCCCGATGGCATACCTAGTGACCCCGACGGGAGTCGAACCCGTGTTACCGCCGTGAAAGGGCGATGTCCTAGGCCTCTAGACGACGGGGCCAATCAATGCTCTTGCCTTGCAATCAAGGACGCGAAAGTGTAAGCCACCGGGCGAAACTGTCAAGCCAAAAAGAAAACCAACCAACCCGAGTTCTACCCTCATTCCCCCCACAAAATGCCCCTATTCCCGGCATAAAGCGTCTATTTCCGCAAAACGACGACTGGATAGTTAGCTAACTCCCGATATATTGAAGTGTCGATTCGCCCAACACCGGCCCGATTCGACACGGCCTATCACAATCCAAGCATGTCCACTGCCAAACTCAAACTCACTAGCCTCGAATCGCTCGGACTAGCCGCCGAATGCCTCAGAGTCCTCGCTCACCCGCACCGACTACGCATGCTCCAAATGCTCCTGGCCGACCAGTTCACTGTCACCGAGCTTGCCCAAGCCTGCGAAATCCCAACCCCCATGGCCTCCGAACACTTGCGTCTTATGCAACGCTGCGGATTCCTCAAAAGCAAACGCGATGGCCGCAAGGTTTACTACGAAGTTATCGAACCCCACCTGAAAAACATTCTCCACTGCGTCGAAGACCGCTTCGGCGCGAAAAACAACAAATGAAGCGACAAACCTTTTTTGAAAGAACCCATCTGTATGACCTCAAACAGCATCACCCCTAAAGAACTCTACGAACAGATCTCCCAAGGACTCTCGATCAACCTGATCGATGTGCGTACTCCCGTCGAGTTCCAAGAGATCCATGTCGACATCGCTAAGAACATCCCACTGGATCGATTAACCCCTTCCGCGCTGGGACTCGATCCAAACGCCAAGGATCCTGTGTATGTGATTTGCCGCTCAGGCGCCCGGGGCTCTCAAGCTTGCCAATCCCTCCAACGCTCGGGGCTTGCCAACGTCGTGAATGTCGAAGGTGGCACGATGGCTTGGGCCAACGACGGACTCCCTGTGATCCGAGGCAAAAAAGCCGTTTCACTCGAGCGCCAAGTTCGAATGGTTGCCGGAGGAATCGTTTTCCTTGCCTCCGTCCTGGCCCTTGCACACGATCCGCGCTGGGCGATCCTCGCAGGATTCATCGGAGCAGGACTATTCCAAGCTGGACTTTTTGACAACTGCATGATGGCCATGCTCCTTGCCAAAATGCCTTGGAATCAAGCAAAAGGAGAATCGGCAAAAATATAGGTGGCAAAAAAATAGGTGGCAAAAAAATAGGTGGCAAAAAAATAGGTGGCAAAAATATGGGTGGCGGCCAGTGAGTTGCTAGGCCGCAGGTGTGGCCTGAGACGCCGAGGCAACTGGGAATCGGATGCTAAAGGCCGTCCCCTTGCCCACCGTGCTCTCGACGCGAATACGGCCTCGGTGATCGTCGATGATCTGCTTGCATGCCGACAGGCCCAAGCCCGTGCCACCTTTGCCAGATGCATCGGGTCCGGATTTGGTCGTAAAGAAACGGTCGAAGATTTTCGGCAGAACCTCCTTGGGGATTCCCGAGCCGTTGTCACGGACCGTCAGGACCACCGAGTCGGTCTTCGGCTCATGCTTGACGATGATTCGAATCGTGCCATTTTCTTTGATCGCTTGCCGTGCGTTGGTGATCAAGTTCAATAGCAGACGCTGCAACGACCCCGCAGAACCTTGGATCACAGGCACACCAGACAACTCTTTTTCAACATGGATGCGGTACTTTTGAAGCTCTTTTTCGAGCAGGACCAGTGAGTCCTCGACGATTGCTACCAAATCGATCGGATCGAAATTGCCAGAGCCTGTACGGGAAAGTCCGAGCACCAAGCTGGTGATCTTGGCCCCTCGGTTGGCCGCATCCAATATTCTCGTCAACGCTTTTTCTCGCGTCGAGTCGTCCTTGTGCCTCAACCCAAGCTTGGCGTAGTTCAAGATCGTCATCAGGATGTTGTTGAACTCGTGCGTCGTGGTGCTGGTCAACTCACCAACGGCGGCCAAGCGTTCGCACTGCACGAGCCGCTGCTCGAGATCGGCAATCCAGCGATCCTGGTCAGTCCGGACGGTTTCAAGGCTTTTCGTTTTTTCATTCGCTTCCATACTGTCTCTATCGGTTTCCAACCCGCAAGTATGCAACAGGATTGCCCTCGAGCGCGCAATTGTGCTAGGAAAGATTCGACATTCTCCCCTAATGAATTTGTTTTCATTAAACTCCAGAGTTCCTTCGCCATGAACACCCTCGAAGCCCTCGAAACAATGCTAGCAATCGCCCATGAAGAAGGGATCCAGGTGCGGAGCGAATGGCTATCGGGAGTGCGAGGGGGGTTGGTGCGGGTCGGGAGCAAGGCGGTGCTGTTTGTGGATCAAGCCTTGAGTGTCTCGGATCAGCTCGAGCAGGTCCGATCGGCTTTAGGGGCGCTGGATTGGTCGGAAACCTCGCATGCACAGCAGATGGCCGTATGTTTATCGAAAGTCCCGAGAGGGGATCTCTAGCGGGCCGACCGTGGCGGTCAGGTCTTCGATGAAGTTAGCCACAACGTGGATCACTCCCTGACGGCTCTCGAGTGTCCCGTGGACCAGCCATGCATTGGATTGTTTGCACACTAAATAATGGGACTCCCAGGTCTTGGGTCGCACGACGAGATTGATGCAGCCGGTCTCGTCCTCCATGGTGACAAACGTGATTCCTTTGGCCGTACCGGGGCGTTGCCTGAGGACGATCAAGCCTGCCACGCGGACGAGCTGACCGTGCCTGAGATTCGTCAGGTCCAGTGCGGTCCGGACTTTGAGCGATTGAAGTTTTTCCCTTTGGAACTGCATTGGGTGGCCTCGCAGCGAGAGTCCAGTCGTCGCGTAGTCAGCGGCTACTTCTTCGGACTCGTCCATAGGGACAAGCGATTCGGGGATCGGATCGTCGACATCCACGCCGGCTGCTTCGAGAAGCGGCAGCGATGTGTAGGACTTGTCCTGGCCGAGCGCTTGCCAATACGCAGCGCGTCGGTTTCCGGATAGCGAGCCCATCGCACCGCTATCGGCCAGGATCGCCAGGACGGATTGTCCGAGCTGGCAGCGACGCACCAATTCGCTTTGATCATTGTAAGCTCCATGAGTGCGGCGTTGGGAAGCGATCTTCAGCCCGTCGGCTTGGTGCAGTCCTCGAATCATGCACAGACCGAGCCGAACTCGATAGGATTTCGGTTCGGTTGCTTCGAGGGTGCATTCATAGTCGCTCGAGTTGAGATCGACCGGTGCGATTTGGACTCCGTGGCGCTGGGCATCGGCGATGAGCTGGGCCGGGGTATAGAACCCCAGGGGTTGGCTGTTGAGCATCGCGCAGCAAAAGACTTCGGGATAATGATGCTTGATCCAACACGAGGCATACACAAGCAGTGCAAAGCTCGCCGCATGCGACTCGGGGAA
>CAILTZ010000019.1 GCA_903837255.1 uncultured Pirellula sp.
GGGTCTGTTTTTTGGGGGTCTGTTTTTTGGGGGTCTGTTTTTTGGGGAGACAAGTCGCTTTTTGGCCAGCGGTAAGCGGCAACGTTGGCCTCGATGTCGGAGGGTTCGATTTTGCCCTGGATATAGACCCCCTTGGGACTTTCGGTCGTCTCCTTGCGAACCAGCGAACGGACTTTCGGGGCATTCTCGCTGAGGGCTTCGATGCACTCTTCGATGAATGCATACGAGGCTTCGATGCGTCGCTGGTACGTCGCATACGAGTAGGACTCGACCAGGATTCCAATCTTACCTCGCAAGGCCATGTACTCGGTGCTGTAGCGAGGCTCAAAGCCGTAGCTCTCCCAAACGGTATGATCGCGGTTGAAGTTTCCGTAGGGAAAGACCGGGCAGTCGCGATTGAGCATCTTCGACGAAACCCTCGGCATAAACTCTTGTTGCAACCACTGCGATGTATCGGTATCGACGGCCGGATTGTGGGACAGACCATACGTCATGTCGTAGCGGTGGAGCGAACCGTTGGTCGTGTGCGCGTCGATCAACACATCGGCTTGCCAAGCATCGATCAATCGCACCAGCGATCGAACCTCGAGTGTGTCGAGCTTGACGAAGTCGCGATTGAGGTCTTGTCCATACGCATTTTCGCGAGTTCCCATCCCCAGCGCTGGGCCCTCTTGGCCCGGGCGATGCATGGGGCCCACCCGCTGGTTGCCATCGGCATTGAAACTCGGAAGGAATACCAAAACAACCCGCTCAAGCCATTCGGGCTTGCTCCCTTGGACCACATCCCTGGCCAATGCCATGAGGGCTTCTTTGCCGTCGCACTCTCCGCTGTGGATGCCCCCGATCATCACGATCACCAGCCGCGGATCGTCTTTGGCAAGCGGCAGTGGGTTGGCCTGGTCCTTCGAGACGACCAACGACCACAGCGGTCGCTGTTCGTGTGTGACTCCGACCTGTACAAGCTTGGCGGCCGGATTGCGATCGGAGGGCGGATTGCGATCGGCGGCCGGATTGCGATCGGCGAGTTTTTCGAGAAACTCCAACACGTCGGCCTCTCGTGAGGTCGCCAAGTAATTCGAGCGCTCGGCGATGGTCATCGGGGAACGCACCGCTACCCTCGGGACGGTTTCCTGGGGCGCAGCGACAAGCCTCACTGGATTGGATACGATCCACAGAGCCGCTAACAAGCAAGCTGTCGCGCGATGCAAAGCAAAGGAGTGAAAAAGCATGGAGAATCCTCTTTCGAAAACAACTTTTCGGTCTTTAGCCGTCGATCCAGTGAACCGTCGCGGCTATCATAACGAACCATACAAAAATTCCCAAACATCCCTTTTTGGAGAAATCTCATGCCGCACTCGGTAGGTTTGTTGTTCAAGCAAGTCTTTGGTGGATTGATTCTCGTGGCTTGTAGCCTCGGATCGCTCGCATTGGCTGAAAATCCCCGGGTCCTTCTGGAAACCAGCAAAGGGGACATCGAAGTCGAGCTTTTCGAAAAAGAAGCCCCGGTGACCGTGGCAAACTTTCTTAGCTACACCAAAAAAGGGCACTACGACGGGACGATTTTCCACCGTGTGATCGACAAATTTGTCGTCCAAGGTGGTGGGATGACCACGGAAATGAAGGAGAAGCCAACCGACGATCCAATCGAAAACGAAGCCGGCAATAACCTCAAAAATGAACGGATGACCCTGTCGATGGCCCGTACATCAGCCCCCCACAGCGCCACTTCCCAGTTCTACGTCAACCTCGCTTACAACCGATCCCTCGACCGCCGCTTTGCACAGGATAATTTCGGCTACTGCGTGTTTGGCAAAGTGGTCAAAGGCGAAGAAGTCGTCGATCAGATCGCCAAGTCCAAGACTGGCCGAGTCAAAGGCAATAGCGATGTTCCGCTCGAACCGATCATCATCAAACGAGCCAGGATCCTCGAAGGAGCCACGCCAGCGGCCGCCGGTTCCGACAAAGAAAAGTCGGACAAAGACAAGTAGGCTGCCGATGTCGCTGAACATCTCGGCCAACCAACTGATCGATCGGCAGGTCATGCCCAACCTGTCGAGATTGCGAATCGAAAAAAGTCGTATCGACGAGAGTTCCGAGTCTAGCACCGGTCGGATTTTGGACTTTGGCTGCAACGTGCCCGGTGGACTCGAGGCTGGGCTGCTATTGGCCCGTATCTGCATGGCCGACTTGGCCCGCATCCAAATCGTTCCAGCCGATCTGAGCATCTGGCAAGGTCCGATGCTACAGGTCACGACGGACGATCCGACCGCCGCATGCATGGCCGCGCAGTATGCCGGTTGGAAGGTGGCCAAAGGGAAGTTCTTTGCGATGGGTTCGGGTCCGATGCGATCGAAACGCAAGCGTGAAGAGGTCCTCGAACACCTCGGTGTCCAGGACGATTCGCCCTGTGCCGTAGGGGTCTTGGAATGCGATCAGATCCCTTCGCAAGAAATCATCGAGATGATCGCCAGCGAATGTGGGGTTGGAGTCGAGCAAACCACGCTATGTGTCGCGCCGACCCGGAGTCTTGCTGGGGTCATCCAAGTCGTAGCCCGGTCCATCGAGACGGCGATGCACAAATTGCATGAGCTGGGGTTTGATTTGCAACAAGTCGTCTCGGCCCACGGATGCGCTCCGATACCTCCGATGGCCAAAGACTTTGCCGAAGGGATCGGGCGGACCAACGATGCGATTCTCTACGGTGGGCAAGTGACATTGTGGGTCGATAGCACCGACGAAATCATCGAAGCGATAGGTGCAAAAGTCCCGAGCTTGGCCTCCAAAGACTTTGGTAAACCATTCGCCAAAACGTTCCGCGAGTACCAATACGACTTTTACAAGGTCGATCCAGGTTTGTTTGCTCCCGCCATGGTCACGTTTGTGAATCTTCGCTCGGGACGATCCTACCGCTACGGAAAACTTTTTCCGGAGATTCTCAAGGACTCATTTGGCTGTTTTGGCTCAGCGTAAGTAGCGTCAACGTTGGTTAGGTTTCGTCTAGTAAATGAATGAACAAACAGATGCCGGGCGTTCTTGGGGGCTCTGCCCCCAAACCCCCGGGATTTTCCGAGGCATGGCGCCGAAAATCAACTTGTTGTTTTCGTACAAGCGCAGCACTACAATGAACACCGCTGGATGAAACGCAACGGAGCTCTGTGGGGACACAACTCTTCTAGGGATAATTCAGTCGCCGATAAGTCAACTCTTATTGAGCACGTGAGCGGGTGCAGGCCGGTTGGAAACAACTGAGCCTGCAACGCTCTTTTTATTTTCTCCCCATTTCGTTTTGTGTCTGACCATATCATTGAGGATTGTCAGTAGCGTGCGCATGCATGCGACAAGGGCAAGCTTTTTTGGCTTACCGGATGCCACCAACTTGATGTAACGCTTCTTGATCACATCGTTCTTTTGGGTGGCAGCAACCATCGATTTCTGGGTTAGTCAGTTAGTTGCAACTCAATAGTCTCATCGGTCCTACCTTGAGTCAAGTCGCAGTCGATGTTTTGAGCCTGTGCCCAGTGATGCACAAATCGAGCGAATCGCTTTCAGCACCTCTCGAACTTCGCAAAAACATTGGGGAAACATCCAAAAGTTCGAGTCCTGTCCTGTCCGCAGGACCGCTCTACTCACTACTTTCAACTCTCTTGGCTGTTCGGGTTTTTCGCATCACTATCCAGTTGCTTTGGAGCTCTGTAGCGCCCATGCAACTCGGTGCATGGCGTCGTGCGGCGCTTGCATTTCGCGTCGCGCACCGAAAATCGAGTCGTTTTTCGAGTCGCGCAAGTCGGCAAATCACTGGGGTTTTGCATGTTTCGATTTGGTACTGATCCACGCCAGAAGAGGCGGTAGGATTCGAACAATGCGTAAACCAAAACAGAGTCACTTCCCCTTAAAACATCTCGATGGTCTTGCAATCATCGAGGATGCAGGAAAAGCGGTATTGCATTCGTTTCTCAGATGCTGTATCCCAAGGATCATGATGAGAAAATCTTCATTGAGAAGCTGGAAGCCGCTTTTGTGCCTTATGGTTCTGTCGACTGGTGGGTGCACCGGGACTCCATCGCAAAGGCCCAACAAGCTTTACGACGTCCGTTGGGCTCCTATGGAGTCATGGTTCGACAGCATTTTTGGGAACGATGAACAGGATCGACTGTGGAAGCAAGGGTATGGATTCAATAATCCAAACGCCGAACGCATTCGACAGGAAAGACCGAAGTAGCCGAAGGTAGTCCGCTTTGAAAATCAATAAGCGGTGACTTCTATCAGGCTATCACCCCCTACACCATCACCTTCGCCACGCCGGCCGCCCTCGCAAAGGCCAAGCTCACAAAGGATCGTACCAAACGAGGAAAGGTTTGTGGTATTATTGGTGTCGCTTCGATGATCGGAGCGATGTGTTCGCGGAAAACGTTTCTTGGATTAGATGGGAGATTGCCAGATGCAGCCGATTGGTATCCGTCCTACCAACGATTTCGCATTCAAGAA
>CAILTZ010000020.1 GCA_903837255.1 uncultured Pirellula sp.
CTGAGATGGGGAATCGTTTCAGTACCTACGCCAGCTACTGGATTAAGCAATCGATCAAAAGATCTTTGATCAACTCCTCGAAAACCATCCGCATCCCCGCGTACATGGTCGAGTTGCTCAGCAAATGGCGACGGGCAACGAACCGACTTTCCGATGAGCTCGGGCGGGCACCCACCCAGGAAGAGACGGCACGCTTATTGGGTTTACCCAAGAAAAAACTGCCGATCATCAAGAAGGCGATTCAGATCCACAATGCGACTCCTCAAGGGGACCAATCCGAACAGGGCTGGTCGCTCGGTGAGATGGTCGCCGACGAGCGGCTCAAGAGTCCCGACGAGGAGCTTCTGGATCACGATGTTCTCAAGACAGCCTTGGATCTGATCGGAACCCTCGATCCCCGCGAAGCGACAATACTTCGGATGCGTTTTGGCCTCAACGATACCCCGCCCCATACGCTCAAAGAGATCGGCCTGGAGTTGGGGTTGACTCGCGAAAGAGTCAGGCAGATTGAAACCGAAGCCCTGCAACGTCTGCACCAAGCCTTGAAAGACCCCAAGGAACGCTACGGACTGGCCTGATAACCCGCTTGGCCAGCCCGATTTTCTGCCCCCGAATGGGGCTTGAGCGATTTTCAAAAAAATCCCTGGAAAACCCTAGACGATAGACCTGGGGTGGGCATAGGATTGCGACGTGGATCACTTCTGAATTCACGTTAGTTAGGAGTCTTTCGGCCAGTGAAGGTCAACTGCTTACGTCCAGCGCGTTTCGTGCTTGGAACAAATCCAAAACCACCACAGTTCGATTAGAATGATTGTCCCGGCCCTCGAATCCTCCGACAGCCATTCCTTGAGATCTTAGCCGATGATGGAAAGAGCAAACCAACCCTGGAATTATTTCCCTTCATTCCTTGACGACCCCGTTGTGAAAACACTCATCGGGATTGTCCTTTTGGTAATTGTGAGTTTGATCGCTTTGTACGGTTTATCCCGTCTGCGTAGTATTAATGCTCACAATCTGCAAATCGAGGACGTCGTTCGGAGGAATTTTGAAGAAATGAGAACCGAAGGTGACTTGGACGAACAGGAATTCCGAAAGATTGAGGCGTTGCTAGCGAGAAACACATCGAGCGATCAACGAACTGAATTGACGAACCCGCAATCGCCCAACCCATGACGAGTTCAAAGCCAACATGAAAATGATGGCTTGCGAAGTGTTTCGTGTGGTAAGATGAACTGCGGATAGGATGCATCGTCATTGATCCATTAGCAACCAAGATCGGTCTGGGAGGCCGCACCTGCGAGTTTACTCGCAGGAAACCAACACCCAAAAGCTCGAAAGCCATGGCACGGATTGCCGGTTTGAAAGAACGTCGAGAATAACTCTTCTCGAACCCCACAAACCATCGAGCAACCAACCCGTGTCCCCGTCGCGAATTGCGATGCACCGTAAGCATCCCGAGACGCGATAGAATTGGAGTCGAGTATGACGTCAGGTAAGGATGTAGTGGCCGGCAGGAGAACCTCTGGCAATAATAACACCAAGAAAAACTGCTCTTTTTGTCGCAAAAGCTATAGGGATGTCGGCCCACTGGTAGAAGGGCCAGGCGAAGTCTACATCTGCGGGGAATGCATCGAACTGTGCTCCTCGATGCTCGAGCAAGAACAACGTCGACGAGGGCCGACGAAAAAACTCTTTGGCGACATCCCAACGCCCCGCTCCATCGTTGACCACCTCGATCAATACGTTATCGGCCAGAACCAGACCAAGCGAGCGTTGGCCGTCGCAGTCCACAACCATTACAAGCGACTCAGCTCCGATTGGGAAGGGGGCGATATCGAGATCGAGAAATCGAACATTCTTTTGGTTGGACCCACCGGCAGCGGCAAAACCTTGATCGCCAGAACTCTGGCCAAAATGCTCAATGTCCCTTTTGCGATCGGTGATGCCACGACCCTGACCGAAGCCGGATATGTTGGCGAAGACGTCGAGAACCTACTGTTAAAGCTCTTGCACGCCGCCGACTTCGATATCGATGCCGCCCAGCGAGGAATCCTATACATCGATGAAATCGACAAGATCGGCAAGACCAGTCAAAATGTATCGATCACGCGCGATGTCTCAGGAGAAGGTGTCCAACAAGCCCTGCTCAAAATGCTCGAAGGGACCGTCGCTAACGTGCCACCCCAAGGTGGACGCAAGCATCCCGAACAGCAGTACATCCAAATGGATACCACAAACATCCTGTTCATCTGCGGCGGTACCTTCGTCGGTATCGACGAAATCATCTCCAAACGACTCGGAAAGAAATCGCTTGGCTTCGGACCAGGTGCAACAACCAGAGAGGAAAAGGACGTCGCTACGCTCCTCGGACAAGTCCACTCGGACGATATCCTCGAGTTTGGCATGATCCCCGAACTCATCGGCCGCCTGCCGGTCGTCACCGCCTTGGCCCCACTGGATGTCTCAGGATTGGTCAAAGTCCTCACGGAACCCAAAAACGCACTGGTCAAACAGTACCAAGCCCTCTTCGGGATGGAGAACTGCCAGTTGCAATTCACAGAGAATGCCCTGATGGCCATCGCCAAAAAAGCTCACACCAAGAGCGTCGGCGCCCGTGGCCTCAGAAGCATCGTCGAAGAGATCATGATGGATATCATGTTCGATCTCCCAGAACAGGAAGAAGGTACTCTCTACACGATCGATCTCGACGAACAAACCGGCAAAGTTGTTCCGACCAAGGCCCAGCCGCAACGCAAGGAAAGCGCTTAGCCGGAAAAACTCTAGTCCGCAATTCGTCAGAATCCCCCCGATTTTTACCGCCCGGCTAGTGTAAGCCACTGGCCGGGACTTTAGAATGCATGTGTGCAAGCGAGCGTGCAAGCAAGAGCGTGCAAGCAATGGGAGTGGATCGATGAACAGTGAGCCAATCGAAACTCAAAAGCAATCAGATCCGACCAGTGCATCGGCACCTGATTCAAACAGCCCCGCCGAACCCTCCGCAGCTTTCACATCCGTCTCGATCGAAAATCGATTGAAAGCTTGGGTGAAGTTCGTTGAGAAAGATACTCAGACGCAAGTCCAAGAATATTTGGAACAGATCGACGCAGGCCAAAGCGGCGAATAAGCCTCGGGTCCTCCATCGATTCCTTGGACTCGAATCCGAAATGTTCTGTCGGCATCCCAAAGATGCTCGCAAAGACTCCCACGAAGAGCTCTCTTGCATCCTGCGCTCGATTGCCACCCGATTGCCAATCGCCCCGAGTCATCATGCGCTGCGATGGTTTCTTGCCAACGGATCCGGTCTCTCGCTCGAGTTGGGTGGATCGGCCGATCTGTCCAAGGCATTGATCGAAATTGCTACTCCCGAAACACGTAGCCCCCGGGAAGTAGTAATCTACCAACTAGCCAACGATGGACTCCTCCAAGCGGCCCTTGAATCCAATAGACCGCCCGAAGAATGGTCGCTCATCAAATCCAATAGCGATGCGTATGGACATACTTTAGGCCAGCACGAATCGTATGATATGCGGATCGCACAAGGAGGCTGGCTCGTCGCCTGGTGGTGCGGACTCTTGCTCCTGCTCTTGCCTCTTGCTCTGTACCGACTTCTAGCAAGCCTCTGGCTAGGTTGCATGCTCTTGATGTCGATATGCCTGAGAGGCTTGCAGGGTGCCCAAGGCTCTAGCGAATCGACCTCGACCAAACTGGACGATCTGAAAAATCATGAGTCCCTTTTTGGCTTCCCGATAGCTCCTTGGCAATGGCTCCTTGCGTCCTCCGTACTGCGTCGATTGCACGCTCCAATCGTTTTGCTTTTTGGCTGGCTGGTCGCCGCCGTCGCCCTGCGACCTCACCGAAGAAATGCTTCAGCATTCCTAGCTACTAGGTGTCTCTTGGACGGTGCCGGACACTTGGATCCAGAGTCCAGGTTCTGGATCTCATCCCGTGCTGCTGTCGTCGATCGAGTGATCGGCTTTGGAAGCTACGACAAGCATCGGCCGATTTTTCGCTGTGATCCACTCCTGCGAAAGTTACTCTCGGGCCCATTTTGGAGCCTCGACCAATACCTGAAATTATTCCAGCCGATTCAGCGAATCGAGATCGCTATCGGCGATTCAGGGATGTGCCAACAATCGCAGTGGCTCAGGCTCGGCTCAACCGCGTTGGTTCTGGATTGGGTAGAGCAAACAGATGCCCCAAACGTCATCCGGCTGCGTTCCGTCACACAATCGATCCAGGAGTTCGCTCGCGACTGGATGCTGGTCCGATCGGTTCAAGATCGCGTGGGGAACGACTTTAGAGCACGCGAGATTTCCAGAACGTACTTAAGGTCGCTCAAGAGTTGGCTCGACAAGCGATCTGACGTGCCTCGCGAGGCCTGGGAGATCATCGAGCTCTGGCAGATGACCCTTAACCAGATCGATACCATCCCCAAGAATCAAGGCCAACTACCAATGATGCTTGTCGGTAGACTCGACTGGGTCAGCAAGTTATGGCTGATTCAACAGCTCGACAAGAGTACCGATTGGAGCATCAAGAAAAAAATTGATATCCGGTACCATGAGCTTTCTGAGCAGGGTTATTTTCGGCAGCTCCAAGAGGTCCTGCAGTTACCCCCACTCATCAGCGATCGCGAGATCCAAAAAGCAATGCGTGTTCCACCGACAGACTCCCCGGCCTGGAGACGCGGAAACTTGATCCGTGAACTCTCCGATTCCGATTCGGAACTTGTCGTGGACTGGGAATCCGCCACATACGAATTGGAAAATGTGTCCTATCGGATCCCGTTCCGCCGCTGAGCGGACGCGATGTTGCCATGGCGAATCAAACGAAATCCCTTAACATCGCTTGATTCTAGGCCTAGATACGATACCCTATCTTCCTGCGGCCGGATTGCTATGAATGCGGGTGTAACTCAGCGGCTAGAGTGCTAGCTTCCCAAGCTGGAAGTCGTGGGTTCGAATCCCATCACCCGCTCTTAAGAGGCGCTCTTGGCAGGAGCAGCCTCCAAGACCCTCAGCTCCATGGGCATGAGGACTTCGTGAGCCGGAACCAACTCGATATGGCTGCATCGATCGAGCTCAAAACGACGCGGATTCTCACGGCACAAGCATAATGCCAGCAGCGATCGACTATCAGCCATCTTGATCGGACTGACGACCCTCTCGGTCAACTCCCCATCCTTGCTCCGATAACGGAGTCGAACTGCATAATCGTCTGGACAGTGCATCGCTCGTTGGATGATCGCGTAATCGCTCTTTACCATGACTTGCATCCCCCTCGTTAAACCCAACTCGGCTTCGAACCACTCTTGAAAAATCCTCTTACCAACTACTATCGATGGCTGCTTTGACACGTTTGGTCACTGCGCAGCCAGGAATTTGCCTAAACTAGAAAAAACTAGAAAAAACGGTAGGATCATGGTTTGGGAGTTCAAACCAACCCGAATTTTTCCCTGCACCCCTTGCCTCCAGGAAGGCTCCTGATGCTTCGACTAGCCCGGTTTTCATTCGGCGTAGGTGACCGGTTTGGCCACCAAGCACCCGCGCAGCTTCGCGCCTTCCAAAAACTCCTTGCCCAGGGTGTCGAAGTCGTTCCGGTTTGGAACAAGTCCAATCGCGAGCACTCCTTCATCGGCTCGCAACCGGAAAGTGTCCGAGCTGCCGCAGAGCAAGCGGTTCGGCAAGCCAATTGGTCGCTCCCATGGCATACCGATGCCGACCATATCCGACTCGATACGGTCGATCGCTTTCTTAGCAGCTCGGATTTCTTCACCATCGATGTGGCCGACTCGATAGGCAAACCGGCCTCTGCAGAAATGATCCATCGTTTCCTCAAGAATCATCCGGAGCTTTTTGGCAACCTGCATATCAATGGGATCCCAGAATCGATCTTTCTCTCGGGTGATTCCCTCGAAGAAATCGCTTCGAAGTACCTAGCCGCCACCCAGGAAGCCGGTCGGATCTACCGCTACATCGCCCACAAACTCGGAGAAGGCAATTTCATCGCCGAGGTTTCGATGGATGAGACCGATTCGCCTCAAACACCTCAAGAGCTACTGGTCATCCTGGCTGCACTGGCCGACGAACGGATCGCTCTGCAAACGATCGCTCCAAAGTTTACCGGTCGCTTCAACAAGGGGGTCGACTACGTCGGCGATCTGGATCGCTTTGCCAAAGAGTTTCGCGACGACCTGTGCGTTCTTGCTCATGCGGTCCATCGCTACGGGTTACCGGAGAACCTCAAACTCAGCGTCCATAGCGGTAGCGACAAATACTCGATCTATCCGATCATCCGCCAAGCCATCCTCGAAACCGGTGCAGGTCTTCATATCAAAACCGCCGGCACAACCTGGCTCGAAGAACTCATCGGATTGGCCGAGTCCGGAGACGAAGGTACCTTGCTGGTCTTCGAAATCTACTCAATCGCCTTGGAGCAAATCGGGGCGCTGACCGAACCCTACGCGAGCGTGATCGATATCCATATGTCCGAGCTACCGAGCTTGGATGACGTAGCCTCGTGGGACGGCACCCGATGGGCGAACACCCTCAGGCATATCCCCTCGCATCCACAGTTTAATTCCCATGTGCGACAACTCTTGCACGTGGCGTTCAAACTTGCCGCTAAAAAAGGAACCCGCTACACGGATCTGCTCAAGTCCCACAGCGAGATCATCGGAAACAACGTCTATGAAAATCTTTACACGCGGCACATGAAACCCCTGTTCCTCGGATGAAACAGATTCATCATTGGACCTGTTTGTTCGCAATGCTCTTTGCAATCCTGCTCGCAGGCTCCGCCAAGGCTCAGAGCGAACCTATAGCCAAGCAACCCTCTGGACTGGTCCAACTGCCATACAACCATCCTGGACTGGTGGTCGATCTCGGAGTGGGCTTGTGGGCTTGGCCCATCCCTTGCGATGCCGATGGAGACGGCGATTTCGATCTCGTGGTTTCATGCCCGGACAAGCCATCCAACGGAGTCTGGCTCTTCGAGAACCGCCAAGCAGACACCTCGATCGACGCGATGCCTGTCTTTGAGCCAGCAGTCCGACTCAGCGGTACGGTCCACTACGTCATGCCCAGTTACACCGCCGATGGAATGCGAGTCCTGAGCCCGGGCAGGGAATACATGAACTTCACGCGTGCCGGTACCGGCGAGCCAAAGCCGCTGAGCGTCCCGGCCAATTTTTACCAACTCCAAGGAACCCAAACCAAAGGACCGAAAGTCCGACACAACCAATGGCGTTATGTGGACTACGACTCCGATGGCACCCTCGATTTGCTCGTCGGCATCGAAGACTGGAGCTTCTATGGCTGGGATGACGCTTGGGATGCCCAAGGTCGCTGGCAGACAGGCCCACTGCGAGGCTTTGTCTACATCCTTCGA
>CAILTZ010000021.1 GCA_903837255.1 uncultured Pirellula sp.
CTGGATCGCCAGAGAACCGGTCCCAAAATCCACCCCCTTCCTATCAGACTCCTGGTCAATGCGATCGTATCGCTCGATCAGCGCGCTGATCTGCCGAGTATCATCCCGGCAAATTTGGCGAACCCTCAACAAATCCTCCCGGAGAAGAACAGCTTGTGCCCACCCGGCATCCAACCCCTTCAGTTGACTCGCACTGCGCATCGATTCCAATCCTCGCATCCTAAAATCGTTTGCCAATTGGTCCCAATGCTCATGCTGCTGTGTACTGCCATTGGTATCGGATTCCGCCAACCGTGCGGCTATCCCTGAAACGATGGTACAGACCTCTGCATGCCATCGCCGATACTTGGACTGATCCGGATGACGTACCATCAAACGCTGCGCGGCAAGCTCTGCCTTCCTGGTTCGCTCCAATGCCTTGCTCAATTCCGTGTTGGAAGCCTTGAGCGGTTGGTCGTTGACCGCCTGAGTCCTAACCTCGGACACTAAATTCTCGTACCGTGTTAGAATGCCGGGCTCTATGACAAACTGGCTGGTGATCAACAAAAAAGCGGTCACGATCGCCAAGACCAGCGACGGGATACCCCATCGCCAATAGGTTTGCGGTGTCTCCGGAAGATCTCTAGTTGGTGCCATCGAAACTTGGAGACTTGAGCCTTCGCAAAGCAGTGCCCGATTGCGACACAATCTGCCGACGGCTTTCCAAAAACGTTCGACGAAGTAAATCCAATTGATCTTCGCTAGGCGGAGCACCCGTATAAGCGATCTGCTGAAACTGGAAGGTCATCGGCTCATCCACTCGTTCTCCAGGTCGCTTCCTCTTAAAAAGAGTATTGGTCCATCGCTTGGCTTGCTTGCGGAATTCGAACGAGCCTTCATAGGTATATGGCTCGCCGTTCTCGTCAAACAGAGAAAAATGCAAAACAGCTAGATCTCCCAAATCGTTTCGCAGGATAGTCTCGAAAAAGGATTCATCCTCGGCTCCGATCATCTCCGTTGTCTGCCTTTGCCAACCGGAATTGATGTAGCATTCCCACAACGGGTGCCAACCGCGAAACGGGAAATCAAGACAAACGGTCATTCTGCCAGTTTCGCTCTGCAACTCCCAGATGCGTGAATGCTGACCCAACATATCATTGCGATCTCGGTACGCGGTGTGGAAACCAACGAACTGAACTCCGTTTCCTGTGACCAAGCCGCCTATGCCCGGGAACTTCTCCGAATCCTCCAGACTAATGCTCGGTAAATCCGAACTGGCATGAAAGTCCACCACCGCTCGAACACTCTCTGGGAAGAAAAAAAACAAACACAAAGGAAGCATCGACCAAGCATACCGAAGCTTCGTATTGTTCGCTAATTCATTTCCATCGCAAAAACTATCCCCATGTTCCGGCTCGTCGTCTTTCGGAACTCTAAACAAGGTCAATTGCAAATAATTGAGCAATTGAACTGAACTCCAGTGGACCCAAGCGGTAAAAATAAAAACCGACAAACCCAATACCGTGTGAGTGGTCCCCTTGGAAAAATCCACGCCGATCCACTCCAATCCGATCACGATCAGATAGATACGAAGCAGGTTCCCAAGAATCGCCCAAATCGGGACCGTCACGATCGTCAGTAAACTTACCAAACAACCTGCTCGCCCGAGCAACAGCAAGACTCCGGCAACCGCCATCAACGCATACTGGCTATCGACCCCGCTGCACGCTTCTTCAACAAACAGTGGCTTGCTGGAAACCTCGATAATGTTGCCCCTTCGCACATGAACGATCTGTGTCAGATCCATCAGGCGACTACACGCTACCGACGAAAACGCTTGCAACCCCCCCACCAATTTCTTGTCCCACCCAAAAGGTGGTGGTAAGGTCACTAAGAGTAGCCCGCAGATACCCGAGAGCCGCAGGTTGCTAAGCTGGGGTCTTGCGACCAATCCCCATACCCCTAATAGTGCTATGGCACAGAAATGTGCTAGCCAGGGACTCCCCAGGTACAATGCCAGCAGTGAAAGCAAGACCGTTGCAACCCACAATGGAAAGGCCCATGGTCGACTTTGCGGTGATCGATCCACGCTGCGATCGAAACCGATAAAGTAAATCGATGCTGCGATTGCTAACGGAAAAAATTGCAGGTGAGGTTTGAGCATCAATGCATGGCATTGCATGTACAGCAGCGGAGACAAAGCCAGAAGCGGTAGCACTAAAGCGATCCAAGTCCACCGCGTGGCCGTGGTCCACCGAGATTTTGAGCGCAAGCTATCCGCGGACATCTTGGCCTCCATCCTTTGACTCTTCGCGCATCTCACGGATCTTGAGCGTGATAAGATACTCGTAGATCGAAAGCAGTTTGCAATAATGGTACCCCGGCAAGCCGTCGAGGAACCCAAGCCTCCAAATATACATGTAGAGGAACCGAAGACCGCTTCTGCATGGCATCCTAAACGAGAGCTCTTTGAGTGCCCGTCGACGCGCAGCGGGATCCTTCAACTGGAAGAGATCCTGCCACGGTATCGAGGAGTACCGAAGGCTTCGAAGCGACTCGATCGCCTCATGCGTGGAATACTTGTTGTGCTTCTCCACCCAGGCCGCAATACCCTTGCGAAAACTATAGTGATGAAAATGCCCCTGAAGATTTCCAATCGAACCGTCGACCACCGGCGTGCAGTTGACGA
>CAILTZ010000022.1 GCA_903837255.1 uncultured Pirellula sp.
ACGGTGAGTTCCGTTGTTTGGACGCAGCCACAGGGGAGCGGATATGGGAAGACGCGTTGGCAGTGCCTCGAGCGCGCTGGGCGACGATCCACATGGTCCGTCAGGCCGACCGTGTTTGGATGTTCAATGAGCGCGGTGAGTTGTTGATCGCCAAGCTTTCGCCAGAGGGGTTGCAGATCCTATCGCGAAGCAAATTGATCGAGCCGACGCGCGATCAATTAGGTCAGCGAGGAGGAGTCTGCTGGTCCCATCCGGCTTATGCTCAAAAGAGCATCTTTGCCAGAAACGATCGCCAACTGGTGCGAGTGTCACTCGAGGCCAAATCTGGCGAAGAAGCAAAGATCAAATAACGGTTCTTCGGGGATTTTCCCAAACAGTGGGACTACCCGGAACCGCTTCCGAATCCGAAGGGTCCGAAGAGCCAAGTCCTCTTTCGCTACCCACCGAAGGGTTTCCATCTTTGGAACTAACAGGAGTTGTGTTCCGTATCGATCAGTATGTCCCAAGCTTCACAACTTCGGATACCACATCGGAATTTGTCGGAGGATTCAGCGCGCTGACCACTCCAGAAAAATCGGTGTCTTCAACGCTGTCTCAAACGATGCCGGGCGATAACTCTGGGGATCCGGATGACCATGACTCGATAGCCCCTCATTTGACCTCGGGCGGTGGAACTGTTTCAGTCTCGGCGAGTCGTGCTGCACATCTGATTTTGGAATTGCACGCAGACCGTGGTTTCACCTCCGATCCACAAGCAGGGGTCTCTTGGTCAGTGCGGTCGTCTTCACTGGACTCCAGAAATTTGCAAGTGGAGGCCTCGGCATCGACCAGCACGACTCCAAACCCTCAATACACAGACCCAACCTGGCTAGAGGACGGTAGCGTCCTGGGGCGAACCGATGATCCAGAAGGTCCTGTCCCAGTCCCTCGCAATTACGGCAAATTGGTGCCAGGCACATGACCAACGCAGCGCACTTTTGCTAGCATCCGCCACCTACGCGCCGCCGAGTGCCTGTCCCCGGTTGCATCAGCCAATGGCTAGCATTGCCCCAGGGCCTCCAAAATTGGTGCCAGGCACATGATCAACGCACTGCACTTTTGCTAGCATCCGTCACCCCCAGGCACAGCCCAGTGCCTGTCCCCGGTTGCATCAGCCAATGGCTAGCATTGCCCCAGTTCCTCCCAAATTGGTGCCAGGCACATGACGACCGCAGCGCACTTTTGCTAGCATCCGTCACCCAGGCACAGCCGAGTGCCTGTCCCCGGTTGCATCCCAAAGTACATCTCGTCGGGCGTTTGACCTTGGAAGGCAAAATGAGGGACAACCTGTTGCTGATTCCTGTAAGACGAAGCTCGTCAAGTCGGCTTTGGGGTTCGGAGCCCAAGCGAAAACGTAGGATCTCTTGACGGTTTCCTCCTTGAACCAATAGATCCACCAAAGTGTCATAGACCGCGGCTTGTTCCAGGGTGCCCACTGCGAACTCCATGATGTTGGAAAAGAATAGACCGACTTCAAAAGTATTGCGGTTAGCTCAGTCGATAAGCAAGTTCGATGCACTCTTTCGGGGCCAAATTGTCTGAAGTGGTTTGGCTGTACGTGCTGATCCGATCGAAAATCTGATGGTAACCTATCAGCGGTCTTTTTTTCTGAACCGCTGATAGACGCTAATAATCGCTGATACCTGAGCCTGACCAAGCAACCTGGGCTAAACTCTCCATCACCGTCGAACGCAGCGATGGCGGCATTGTCGACGCCGAGATCATCCGGCCACGCTCGTGGATATTGGAAAGCGGCCTTTGCGCCGGACGGATGCTGCCGCTAAATCTGCCCGAACTGGAAGTCTCCGGGATAGCGTTAGTCACTGCCATCGACGATTGTCCACCGATCGCCGGTGGCGAAGGATCGGTGGTTACCGCAGGGTTTGTCACCCGCGAAGTCCACGTGGTGGCCAGTCGCTCCGAGACAATTCCTTGGAACAAGACTATAATGGCATCATAGGAGGGGACCATGGAAAGACACGAGATCTCAACTGAAAAAATCGATTGGCCAGAGCTGGTTCGGCATGTAGCTTGCGAAAGGGTAGTCGTGGAATTGTCCGAAGGTCAACGACCGATAGCCATGTTAGTTCCCATCGAACGCCGAAAAACGATGGCTCAGCTGGACGTTGCATTACGCCTTTTGCCGCGTCTGGGGGCAGATGACGCGACGAGCTTCGAAGCGGATATTCAGGAAGTTCGAGCATCGATGAGTGAGCTTGATGACCCATGGGAGTCGTAATCGACACCGGTGTTTTTATTCGCTGGGAACGAGACGGAGGCATCATTGAGTTCTCCCGTTGGAGCTCTCTAGGCGATCCTTGCATCAGCGTGATCTCTGAATCTGAGCTCAAAGTGGGTATTCACCGTGCCAATACACGAGAACGGCGGGAAAGGCGCAGTCTGTTTGTTCAGACAGTGCTCTCAAACGTCGTCGTATTGCCGATTGATTCAAGAATAGCAGACATTCATGCCAGAATTGTGTCAGAACTGACGAGGGACGGAACTGCGATCGGCCCCCACGATCATTGGATTGCAGCCACCGCTTTGATGTTTGACTACGAGTTGCTGACAACCAATGTTGCCGAATTCCGTCGCGTGCCAAATTTGCGCGTCATTCCGTACCCAAGCGGTATTTCCAGCTAGGGCCACCCGATTCGCTTTGGTCGGACCCTCAACCTGAGCCCAACCCTAGCAGCTGTCCATCACCGTCGAACGCACCGATGGCGGCATTGTCGACGCCGAGATCATTCGGCACTGTTCGTGGATTCTAGCAAGCGGCCTGTGCACTGGCCGCATGCTGGCACTAAATCTTCCTGAGCTGGAAGTCTCCGGGCTAGCGTTAGTAACAGCCATCGACGATTGTCCTCCGATCGCATCCTGCGAAGGCTCATAGTAGTAGGCACATTCCGCTTTGCCGTCCGCTGGATTTAATCAAGTGCACAACGAACCCTGGCGGACGGCACAGCGGAGTGTGCCTGCTACCTTGTGCTAGGTGCCGACGGCACTGTCGAAACCATCAGCGGCACTACGATCCACCCAGTCTGGTCAGTCGATCGTCAAGAATGGGTGCCACTCGGTGAGCTAGCCCAAGGCGAGGGGCTATGCTGCGATACTGAATCTTTCGGATTGGGTTTTCCCTCTAGCCTCTCGCCTAATGCCTCCGGCCTAGTTCTGAGCGTCTCCCTTTCGCGAGTCTCCCAGCCGGTCTACAATATCGAAGTCCACGGCGAGCACGTCTACCAAGT
>CAILTZ010000023.1 GCA_903837255.1 uncultured Pirellula sp.
ATAAGTTCGATCCGATCAAGCAGAGCGATTACTACGCATTGGCGGCGATTTTCAAAGGGACTAAGACTTTTGGCGATAGCAACTACGGTGCGATTAAGCATTGGAATGAGATTTCCTTTGCGACTGACCGAGAGAAAGCCGATCTCAAGGTGATCGAGTCGCAAATCGCCGAGAAAAATGCGGCGTGGACAAAAATCAAAAACGAAGCGCTCGGGAAGCTTCGTCAGCAGGTCCGGTTGCAAGCGGCTGATTATTTGGCGGTAGCCTCGAAGTTCACGTCTGAGGCGACGCTCAACGATTGGGCTCAGGCCGGGGCAGATCTCAAGCTGCATCCTCGCGTATTGTCCAACTCTCGTCGTTACCTTGACTACCATCTCGACGAACCGCTGTTTGCCAGATGGCATGAGTTGGCAAAGCTAGGTGATTCCGAGGGGATTCGCAGCCACTATCGATTATTGTTTCAGCAGGTTGATCAGGAATGGGAGAAGGCCAAGGGACTCGATGCCCAGGTCAAGAAGCTCGAGGATGCAACCCTTGAAGCGGCGCGTGTCGCATTGTCCGACGCGGGTGGATTCCTTGCAATTCCAGCCAAGATCGAGCATGCGTTGGATCAAGAGAGTTTGGTCAAGATTCATGAGTTAGCAGAGCTAACTCGATTGTTTGAAAGCAGTGCTCCTGACGAAACCGCGGTTATGGGAGTTGGAGAAAAAGGGGTGGTTGATGGTTTGCCAATTCACATACGCGGGAGTTATCGCAATTTAGGTGAATTTATTCAGAGGGGGTTTCCCAAAGTGATGTTGGGCGATGGCTCGCAACCGATCTTTAGCCGTCGTAGTAGTGGTCGACTGGAGTTGGCCAAGTGGCTTGCATCCCCATCGCATCCTTTGACGGCTCGGGTGATCGTCAATAGGGTGTGGCGTTGGCACTTTGGGAGCGGCCTAGTGGAATCGACTGAGAATTTCGGATACTTGGGTGATCGGCCTTCCCACCCGGAGCTTCTGGATTATCTGGCCCGTTGGTTCATCGAGTCGGGCTGGTCGATCAAGGAGCTTAATCGTTTGATTATGAGTTCGGCGAGTTATCAAATGTCCAGTATTCATCCTGATGCCGAGTCGGCATTGGCGATCGACCCGGAGAATCGCTATCGCTGGTATTTTGAACTTGAGCGAATGGGGGCAGAGCAACTGAGGGATTCGATTTTGCAGGTATCAGGGAGGCTTGATTTTCAGTTAGGGGGCAAATCGGTTCCGTTGAGGAATCGTCAGTTCGTTTTTGATCATACGTCGATCGATCATACAAAGTACGACAAAGTCCGAAGGACGGTGTATCTCCCGATCATCCGCAATCATTTGTTTTCTCTCTTGGAGCAATTTGATTTTCCGGATCCGACGATGCCAGTCGGTGGTCGGGGCACGAGCACGGTTTCGCTGCAGATGCTCATGCTCATGAACGCTGACTGGATATTGGAATCGGCTCGAGTGTTAGCTCGTCGGAGCCAGGAGTATTCAAGCGAGCCCCAGAGGCGTATCGATTGGATGTACGAACAGGTATTGGGTCGCGAGCCCCAGGCACATGAGCGAGAGCGACTCTTGGACTATGCATTAGGGGTTCACGAACCCGGCGCGGATGCTTGGGAAATCGTAGCGCACAATCTATTGATCTGCAGTGAGTTTATCTATGTCCCATGATTCGATGACAAGTCCTTTGGTTTCCGTGAACACTCGTCGCCGATTGCTTGGAACTTCGGCGCTTGGCTTTGGTTATTTAGCACTCAGGGGCTTGCTCGGGGCCGATTCTGTCTTGGGCCAGGACGATTCGCAGAGTTCGTACACGGGTCCTTTGTTACCGAAGCGACCTGATTTTACGCCTCGGGCAAAACGGATTGTTTTTCTATTCATGAAGGGAGGTCCATCGCATATCGACACCTTCGATCCCAAGCCGTTGCTTAGTCGCGATGATGGCAAGCCACCACCTTTTGAGCTTCCCAGAGTGTTGTTTGCACAGCAGGGGAATTTGTTAAAGTCGCCTTGGAAGTTTTCTCAGCATGGCCAAAGCGGTTTGCCGGTCAGCGAATTGTTTCCGAATGTTGCCAAGCACATCGATAAGCTTTGTGTATTGCGTTCGCTCCATGGTAGCAATCCGGCCCATGGTGGTGCTCTCTTGAAGATCCATACCGGTAGCGATCAGTTTGTACGTCCGAGCATGGGGGCCTGGATCACTTATGGACTGGGAACGGAGAATCAGGATCTTCCGGCGTTTGTGACGATTTGCCCGACCCTGGCACACGGAGGGGTGAACAATTGGGGTTCTGCCTTTTTGCCGACTTATTGCCAGGGGACACCTATAGGGAATGCAAGCCAACCGGCTAGTCAAGCGACGGTGCAACACATTGTTCATCCGAAGCTCGATCGACCCACACAAAGAAGGCAATTGGATTTGTTGTCCAAGATGAACGAGGATTTTTCGAAAGCTTATCCTCATGAGGCGGCCCTATCGGGCCAATTGGGAGCTTACGAATTGGCCTTTCGGATGCAAACGAGCCTACCTGAGATACAGGATCTGCAGACAGAGACCGAGGCAACTTTGCGGCTTTATGGCGTGGATGATCCGGTTACCGAGAATTTTGGACGGCAGTGTCTAATGGCAAGACGGTTTCTGGAGAGAGGTGTGCGGTTTGTCCAGGTCACCCATAGCGACAGCGAGGTGCAATGGGATCAGCACTCGGATTTGTACCAAGGTCACACGAAGAATGCGGCGGAAGTCGACAGGCCGATTGCAGGCTTTTTGAGCGATTTAGAGCAGCGAGGTTTACTCAAGGACACCTTGGTTTTATGGGGTGGTGAATTTGGGCGCACACCGACATCGCAGGGCAACGGACGCGACCACAATCCGCATGGATTCTGCATGTGGATGGCAGGGGGTGGGGTTCGAGGCGGGTTTGCATACGGTGCGACCGATGACTATGGCTATTACGCTGCTGAGCAAAAGATGCATGTGCATGATCTGCATGCGACG
>CAILTZ010000024.1 GCA_903837255.1 uncultured Pirellula sp.
CCTGCCGCCGAGCCGATGATCAAACAACTCCCCCCGGTCCCGCCGCAGTAGGCAAGCAACATCCAAAACGGGTCGTTTAGCGGATTGCTCGCCGAGTACATCTCGATCCCAGCCGCCACCAATGGAACGTTGTCGACAACCGCTGAAACCAACCCGATGATCACCGCAATGAGGGACTGATTCTTCAGGGTGGCTTGCAAGTACTCGGCAAGACTCGTCAGCACGTTCATCGACCCAAGTGCACCGACGGCTAGCAAAATCCCCAAAAAGAACAGGACGCTCGACATATCGATCCGCCGTAGGGCCGCCAAGACCCCCGTGCTGCTTTTGGTCTTCTCGTCCATCGTATGCGAAACCAATTCCGAGGCGAGCCACAGCAACCCTAAACTCAACATCATCCCCATGAACGGCGGCAGGTGCGTGTAGGTCTTGAAGATCGGAACGCTGAGCAATCCGGCCAACCCAAGTAACAAGAATAGGGCTTTGTGCCAAGCCTCGATCGACTTTTCCTGTTTGTCCGCTTGAGTCTCTTTGGGCGACTCGAGATCTCCCTTGAGCTGCATCGAAAGGATCCCCAGGGGTACGAGCAAGCAGGCCGCGCTCGCCAGGAACAGATCCCGCATCACCTCCCACTCGCCGATCTTATGCTTCATCCATATCATCGTCGTCGTCACGTCGCCGATGACCGTCCAAGCCCCCCCGGCATTGGCCGCGATGACCACAATGCCCACGTAAAGGAGCCTCAACTGATGGTCGGCCACGAGTTTGCGCAACACCGAGATCATGACGATCGTGGTCGTCAGGTTGTCCAAAACCGACGATAGAAAGAACGTGCAAATCCCAATGACCCATAGCAGTGACACCTTGCTCTTGGACCGCAGATAACGGGTGATCAGCGAGAAACCTTCGTGAGCATCAACCAGTTCCACAATGGTCATCGCACCGATGAGGAAAAACAAAATCCCTGCCGTCTCGGAAAACAGATTGCTAAGCTGCCCGTCGACCAAAAAATGAAGCTTCGGATCGAGCCCACCTTCGACCTCTGCACCCCCGTGCATGGCATCCCATTTCTTGAACGCTTCGTTCGGGACGAGGGTCCCATAGTTCACCGCATAAAGGGTCCAGCAAAGCACTCCGGTGAGGATCGCCGAGGCGGCTTTGTTGATGTGGATCTGATGTTCCAAGGCGATGGCCAAGTACCCCAGCACGAACAGAATAATGATGATCGTTAGCATGGGAAAGAAAAACCGATTGAATAAGAACTACAGGCAACAGATTGCGTGGACTTTGAGCCGACATGATACACCAAATCACGAACCCTCAGACGATCTGATCGCGTTGTTCGGTCCGAACGATTTGGACCGAATCGTACCAACCGAGCAGGCAGACTTCGGGAATGTCGGCCCAATGGCTGGTCTGTTCCCACAAAGATTCGCCACAGTCCGGACAGCATGGGGTGGCGGCAACCTTGCCCTTGGTGAATTTTTGCCTGAGCGATGGATCGGTCCAAACCGTTTCGCAATCATCGCACAGGATACAACCGGTCAGTCGGCCTCGGCGAGGATCCTGGCAGACTCGCACCCGACAGAGTCCGTCCCCGCAAACCGGGCAATGCTTGACATAGATCAAAAAAGGCTTGGCCATCGATAGATCGCTCTTGGAGATCACTGGATAGGGAATGCGGTGATGAGGTTTCGATCGCGGATCACAAGCCGCATCTTCTTGAGCTTGGGGTTTCTCTTGCGAGCCCCTTCGGTTCCTCCGAGATACCCGATCGTTTGGTCGAACGGAGCTTCATAGACCGTCATGCCATCTTCAACCCGGGACTTGGTCCCTTTGGCATGCCCGCGTGCGCGTTTGTAAGCGTCATCGATGGCAACCAGAAACGAAGCCATATCGCCCTCGAAGACCCCGTGACTGCCGGGCCGCTCGGGCTGGTCCTCAAGGTGCTTTGCGATGTGCGCGAGGCGGTGGCCCTCTTCGCTCCCCGGAGCATAGATCAGTCCAGCAGGGGATTCGTAGCGATCTCGACCAACCGGTTTCAAGATCCGGTACTTGTAGTCCTCGTCGGCCTGCTTGGGGCTAGCCGCGCCGCCGCTGCTGGCAGTGCTAGATGATTTGCTCACCGCCGAAGGTTTAGTCTCGCTGGGCGATTTCGGCTCCGCCGTGGATTTGGTCGCGGCCGGTGATTTACTCGCCGCTGAACCTGTCTTGTTGTTGGTTAGCTTGGGGTTCTTCGCCGGAGCCTCGTTGCCGGCCATGGCTGCGATGCTAGGCAAACTCCAGCCGAACCACTGGTTTAGACGTGGCTGGAGAAAAAAGTACAAGACCACCGCGACCAGCAGGCCGATGATCCATTTGGCCGGAAGGACTCGCAGGACATTGGCGATCGCTTCGGTATCGTTGCTAGAGCGTCGGGCCATAGTCGATCGAAAAGTCTAATTGGGGTTGCGGACCGGTTTGTGGCAAGCTGGAATGATAAACCAAGTTCGATTACTTCGGAATGGAGTTTTTTCCAAGGTCAGGAGTCAGACAGATCGGTGAAAACCGGGTCGATTGAACATTTGAAGGCCATTCTGGCCGATCCAGACCGCTTGCGGGAGCAGTGGCAGAGCTTGGCACTGAGGCCTCATAGCTCCTTGTCCCATACTCCGTATCGCGGCAACCCCTTTGCACCTCGGGTATCGTATGGCCGCCATCGGGGTCCTGCCCCGAGCAATTCTCATCAGGCCGCGGTCCTGATGGCTCTGCTACCCTGGCATAACGCTTGGGCAATCCCGCTGACGCTCAGGCCAGCAACCCTCTCGGAACATGCCGGTCAGGTCTCTTTTCCCGGCGGACGATGCGAGCTGGGCGAAACTCCCGAACAGGCGGCTTGTCGCGAGTACACCGAGGAGCTCGGTTGCCCTAGCGACCCAATGGAGCTTATCGGCCCGTTGCCCTCGCTGTATGTGTTTGCCAGTCGGCATCGGGTCGTGCCATTGCTGGGGCTTTCGAGCGAGTTGCCTCAGATGCGTCCAAACGCCGACGAGGTGGCCAAGGTCCTTTTTTTGCCACTTGAGCAACTCATGGAGATCAGCCCGGCGGTCCGAACGACCAAGCGTGGGACGATGCACGTCGAGACCCTTGGATTTTGGCTCGATGGCCACTGGATCTGGGGCGCCACGGCGATAATGCTCGGGGAGTTGAAGTTTCGCTTCGAGCGAATCTCGCAGATGGCGTGAAGCCAAACAGGTTACTTCAAGCTCTCGGTCGGGGAGGCCGGTTCTGGCGTGCTGGCGCTTGGCCAATCCGCAATCGGGCTTCCATCAGGGCCTTTGGCACTTGCCGGATGAGAGCCTCTCAAGCTGGCTACGTAGGCGCTGAGCATGACAATGTCGTTCTTGTTCGGGATGCGGGTGGCCCAAGCCGGCATCGCACCACCGGCCACCCCCTCATTGATCACTCGGGCAATGTCCTCGATCTTCTTGATATGCTTGTAATTGTCATCGCACAGATTCGGGCCAATGACTCCACCACCCTCTGGACCATGGCACGAGACACAGTTGACTTTGTAAATCGACCTACCGACATCTGTCCACTCTTTCTGATTCATGTAGGTCACCAACGTGTTGGCATCGGGTGTCAATTCACCAAGATCCGAGTACTTCTTTTTTTGGTTGGCGTCCATCTCCGCATTGAATCGATCGTGCATGGAACGGTTCGGTGCACCGACGTGGAAATAAAGAAGATAAAACGGGGCGATGGCAACCGTTGCGATATAGAGCCATTTCCACCAACTCGGCAGAGGGTTGTCGTACTGGCGAATCCCATCGTAGGAATGAGCCAGCGGAACTCTAGTGCTTGTGGCGGATGGATTTTGAGTGGTTTGATTGCTGGTCATGGTCTGTTGGAAGATGGCAGGGGTTTTGGATCGACAACCTCGTCGCGCAAAGGGATCGCACTGAATCGATCGACCGTGGAACGTTTGAGTGTCAGTGCCCAAAAACTGATCGCTACGAAACAGATGGCGAAGATCACCAAAGCGACTTGGTCATAAACCGAATAATCGAGTTTCGAGACAACATCTTTAAGCATGGCGTTATTGGCCTCGAGC
>CAILTZ010000025.1 GCA_903837255.1 uncultured Pirellula sp.
ATCCAGGAAACGTCCACGCATGGAGCGTGTTTTTCCTTCCGTACATGGAACAGGGCTCGCTGTATCAGAATTACAACCTGAAGTTTCCTTGGTTCTCCTCGCCATCGATCGTTCCAGGAACCCCTGACAATCAGGCCGTTCTTCGCAATTCGATTCCTGGGTTGATTTGCCCCTCTTCTCCGAGCGGATCCTCGAGGACTGTCTCCGGAGCCTTCAACTTCGGAGCCCCTTTTCCCTATCAAAACCTCGCTGTAACAGACTACGCGACCTGTAGCTCCATCAACCCAGGTAGCATTACGTTCTTTGGTTATCCATCCGGGACAACGCAAAGCGATTTGTTTAGCGCCTTGGCACCTGAGATCAAGGGGGCTGGTGCAGGACCGTTGTTGGGTCAAACGATTCGCAAGTCGTTCAGAATGGCAGACATTCTCGATGGCACGAGCCGAACCATATTGCTCTGCGAAGATGCAGGTCGCCCAGAATTTTGGATTCAAGGCAAATTGGATCCAACCCGCAAGCTGAATGATGGAGGCTGGGGGCACCACGAAAATGATTACGGATTGGACGGTGCTGTCAGCGGTTCGACGACCAGCCCAGGTAACTGCGTGATCAATTGCCACAACGATAACGAAACCTATTCGTTCCATGGAAGCGGAGCAATGCACGCGATGGCCGATGGTAGCGTCCAGTTCACAAGTGCAAACATCTCGCCACAAGTCTATGCCGCACTTTTAACGGCACGTGGATCGGGAAGGACAGCCGCAGAGCTTTCTCCATCGGCTACGGATGAGTAGCCGTTCCTTGTGGGTCGCCAACTAACTCCCGGAAGATTCCCCTCTACACCATTCAATAGCCAAACCAATGATCAATTTGACAATGCGTATGCTGATTGTGTTGCCTTTGGCTCTGTGCGTGGGGTGCAATCAAGGGACTCCAAAGACGGCTCCCGTGCGTGGTATGATCAAGACCAAACAGGGTCAGCCATGCGGCAAGGCCCTGATTGTCTTTCACCCGTTGGAAAAGTCTCGTGTCAATGACGCTAAGCCGGTAGCCATCGCTGAAGATTCCGGAGAATTTGTTGTCCGGACCTTTGCTACCGATGACGGTGCTGCACCTGGGGACTACGGGGTAACGGTCGTGTGGCCTGGTGAGAAATCTGGTAAACCAGAATTTTCGCTGAGCGGAGAAGGGGGCTCCTCCGGCGCAGACCGCTTGGGAGGCAAGTACGGTAATCCCAAAGATCCTAAGATCAAAGTGACGATCACCGCAAGCGGCGATTCAAATCTCAAGATTGATATCGACGGTTAGGTTGCCCAATTTCTTTGGTTAGCTCAAAGGCATCGTAGCGCTCGCCATTGGCCGTGCGAGATTCGTACTGTCGTTTCCTTTCTTCGATGCGGCCCGGTAAACCCTGAATGCGATTCATCTTTTCATCATGTTTCATTCCTCGATTATTCACCGTTCGAAGGGTCTCACCAAGCCGATGACGTGGTAGGGTATTGATCCGACGCCACCTTTGTTTCGCGCACAAATCAAGGAGGATTGAAATGGGCGTTGAAGTACCTACCGAGTTTCGCACGGTTTTTATCAGTGACCTGCATGTTGGTTGGGACAAAGTCTCGGAAGCCCATTTATTGGCATTTCTCGGGACTCTGCGAACTCAAAGTCTGTATCTTGTCGGTGACGTTTTGGAATGGATGTATCGCCCAAGCGGCTCGAAAAGAGAGTCCGTCGGGCGGTTTCTCGAGGCGCTCGGTTGCCTGGAACGCCGTGGAACCCAAATCCACTGGATTTCCGGGAATCATGACCCTGCTTCCTATTTAGGGGATCGCGAGTCTGCTTGGCTCTCGCAGGCAATTCCCAAGGTTCGAATACTGCCCCACGATCGCTACCAGGCCAGCAACGGTAGAACCTACCTCATTGTCCACGGGGATATCTACGACTACTTCACGCGTAGAGTTAGCACGTGGAAACAGAACCTGGCCGAGTTTCTTTACCCCCTTTACCTCAAGCTCTTGGAACGCTCCTCCAATAGTCGTTGGATCGGAGCATTGCAGAATCGCAAGAACAACGATCCGCTTCTGGCTATTCATGCCCAGGCTTTTCGCGAGTTGATGATCGAATTAGCTCGCTCGCATGAGTGCAATGGCGTGATCTGTGGACATATTCATGTGCCAGAAGCCTCTCAGGCCGACTCGGTGGAGTATCTCAACTGCGGAGATTGGCTCGAACACCGTAGCTTTGTTGCAGAATCCGAAACAGGACAGATCAGGTTGATACGGCATACGACGGTTGAATAGTTCAAATTTTTTGCTCAAACAGAAATAAGGCTATTGTATGGGAACCATTGTCTACAGCGTCAACGGCGAGGGTCGCGGTCATGCCACGCGAGTTCAGGCGATCATCGAGGAGCTGATCCCCGAGCATCGGTTTGTCCTCTTGGCTTCCCAGGACGCTTACGAACACTTCCGGACGGAATACCAAGACCATCCCTTTGTGAAGGTTTCACCGATCCCGGGCCTGCAGTTCAAGTATCACCGAGGAAAGCTGTGCTATCTGCGCTCGGTGCTCGCAGCAGCCCCTTTTGTTTGGAACCTAAGTAGCGCAGTACGAGCCGTCGAGAGGGTTTTGCTACGTGTGCAGCCCGACCTTGCGATTACCGATTTCGAGCCGCTTTTGCCCAGGGCTGCGAAAAAATGCCAAGTTCCATGGCTGAGCCTCGATCATCAGCATTTTCTGAGCGTAAGCGATTTCAGGGGCTTGCCCGCGCATCTGAGGTGGCAGAGTCGGTTTCTGCGCTGTTCGATCGGGATGTTCTACCGTGGACAGAAAGGTGAAGCCGTCAGCTCCTTTGCACATCTTCCCGCTCGCAAAGGGTGCGAATCGGTCGAGCGCATAGGGGTTCTGATTCGGCGAAAAATACGATCAGTGAAAACACAAGCCAGCAACGCAGGTCATCTGCTAGTCTACGTCCGGGGAGATGCCCCAAATCACTTCTGGAATTCGCTCTCGAAAATACAAAAGCCTATCTATGTTTTTGGAAAGTGTCTTCCACCGGTCCTTCCGAACGTTGAATTTTTTGGAATTCAAAATGACAAATTCATTCGGCATCTAGCTACATGTGACGCTCTGATCACCACGGCAGGAAATCAACTTGTAGGAGAAGCTTTCTATTTGGGAAAACCGGTGTTAGCGATTCCCGAACGAGGGAACTTTGAACAGGGAGTGAACGGTTGGCTGGTTTCGCAATCCCAAGGGGGTTGGTCGATGCCTTTTGATCAAATCACACCTCATGTTCTTTCGCAGTTTCTGTTGTCACTCCCATTGCTTCGCACAAGAATCGGCCGCATGGAGTGGTCGGGAAATGAACAAGCCAAAGCGTTTATTGAAATGCATCTACCGAAAACCAAACAAGAAGTAGATTCGCAAGACCTAACCTTCCAAAACGTTGCGTGAGAACCAATATGCTGTCAACACTCGGTCGAGTGCCAGGCTTCCTGGTGGATTCCTATAAACTGCGTCGAGGAAAATCGGTCCTGCCGAGACTCTTGACCTACACCGTCACCTTTCGATGCAACGCGCGTTGTATCATGTGCGACTCCTGGAAACTCCAAGGACACAACGACTTGGGTATTGAAGAAGTCGAGAGGATTTTTAAGCAACTGCCTTGCATGGATGGTTTGCGTCTGACCGGCGGTGAACCCTTTGTTAGGAACGACCTGCTAGAAATCACTGAGTTAGGGATCAAGTATCTTAAGCCGATCGGGATCCACATTACAACCAACGGATTTCTGACCGATCGAATCGTCGATCTGTGCAACAAACGAACTCGCAAAATACCCTTGCAGGTCATGGTCAGTATCGATGGTCTCAAAGAAAAACATAACCACATTCGAGGTAGCAGCATCGCTTTTAGCAGTGCGATGAAAACCATCGAGGAACTCGTCAAATTCAAAAAACAGTTGAACCTCGATCTTGCCGTCAACCAAACGATCGTCGATGAAGAGGGGATCGAGCAATATGAAATGCTCAGGGATAAACTAAAGCCCTTGGGAGTTCGTCACCAAATGGTTATGGCTTATGATTCTAGCGCCACCTATTCGCTCGAGCGCAATCTCGATGTGGCGCCAAAACAGATCGGCAAATTTACGATGTTTGGTCAAATCCCTGAATCGAAACTCAAGCGTTTGTTTGATAGCGTGGAGCAAGATCTCAAGCAATTGCCGTGGTGGGCTAGGATGGCAAAATCGTACTACTTGAAAGGCATCTCAGAGCGATTGCTCGGTGATCCAGGATCTACCTCGTTCACCAACCCAGCCTGTGTCGCCCTAAAGTCTCACTTGAGAATCTTCCCCAATGGCGATGTACCTACCTGCCAGTTCAACAGCAAGATCGTCGGTAATCTTAGGCAGAGTACGTTCGAGGAATTGTGGAAATCCTCCAGCGCTCAAAGCCAGAGGCAATGGGTGAGTAAATGCCCAGGCTGCTGGGCCGAGTGCGAGGTCTTGCCTAGCGCCATCTACTCGTTGGATCTGCTTAGGGGATCTGCTTAGGGGATCTGCTCGGGCCGCTCACTTCTGGTAGACCTTGACCCAATCGACGAGCATTTGGGCGGGAAACTCGGTATCGCCAGCGACCGGACCGACGAATTCACCACCGACTGCGAGATTCAAAACGATATGAAAGGGCTGATCGAACGGCTGAGGGAAACTACCGTTTTCCGTTCCCCATTCTTTTTGGATCTGCCAGACCTTGCCGTCGAGCGACCATCGGAATTCCCCCGGCTCCCACTCGACGCCGAACACATGGAAGTCTTTCGTGAAATCGAGACCATCGAATTTCTTGGTCAAT
>CAILTZ010000026.1 GCA_903837255.1 uncultured Pirellula sp.
CAAGGACTTGATGTTAGATCAACCTGATTGTCCAGAATCGTCGCTGGGTCCATTTTTCTTGCGCTGCCTCTTAGCTAGGATGCAGCACCATGGGTGATCGCATGCATTGAAAGAAGGTTGCGCAAGTCAGCTGCGCTTTTTCGACCAGGCTCATGAGTTCGATCCATTCTTGGTCGCTGTGAAGTGCGTCTCCTCGAGGGCCGAAGGTATCGATGTTTGGCAGCCCCATGGCTTGTAGCTTGTTGCCGTCGCTAGCTCCCCCGGATTCCTTCCAGCGTATCGAGAGTCCGAGTTCTTGAGCGGCGATTTCGACCCGTTGCTTGATCCACTGCGTTGGCTCATCGAAAACTTTGGCCGGTGCGTGGATGCCACCCGAGAGCTCGACTCGCAAGCCTCGGTCGGCCTGGTCGTATTTGCCGACCAAATCGTCCAGCTTGGATTCGATCCATTGTTGGTCTTGGGAGTCCGCGACCCGAACATTCACGCGCAGGACCGCCGTATCGGGTACAACGTTGACGGCGTTCCCACCTCGTAGTCGTCCGATGTTGACTGTGACGTTGGGGCGTTGGCCATTGAGCTTGTCGATTTCGCTAGCTAGGTTGCAACAGTGAACGATCGCGTTACGGCCTTCGTGAAAATTCCGTCCTGCGTGGGCTGCTTTGCCTCGTACGACGAACAGAAACGTACCGGTCCCTTTACGGGCCTGGACGAGGCTTCCGTCGGCCATGGTCGGTTCAAACAAGAAGGCCGTTTGAAACTCTTTGGCGATCGATTGCCACATGCCTAGCGAGGAGGGTGAGCCGATCTCTTCGTCGGGAGTCAGGATCAGCGTCAGGCGTGCGTTCGAAAGTTCTGCAAATTGTTTGAGGGCGAGCGCAGCGTAGCGCATGACGACGATTCCGCCTTTGGCGTCGATGACGCCTGGTCCTCGCAAGATATTGTCAGGCAAAGATTCGCAGGTTTGAAAGGGATCATCTTTCCCATAAACCGTATCGTAGTGGATCGTCCAGAGGATGGCTTTGGATGATGGATTCCCCAGATCCCAGCGGAGGGCTGGTCCGGTTTCGCAGGTCGTTTCCTTGGCCGAGTCGTCTAGTAGCGAGTACAGTGGTAGTTCGATGCGTTGGCAGGGAGTCTCTAGGGGTTGAAAGAATTTTTCGAGCCACTTGGCGGCCCGAGCCAGACCGTTTGGGTTGTCGGAAGCGGAGTTGATATTGCACAGTTCGATCAGATCGGCGGTCATTTGGTCAGCTTGGGCGGCCAGCCACGAGTGACCTTGCCAGGAGGATGCATTCATCGAGGAAGCTTTAGAGAGGGGAATAAAAAAGGGGACCTCCCCTTTTATAGTCGACCACTTTGAGTTTGTAACTACTTCGAGGAGTGTTCGATATCGAGTTTATTCGAGCCTTCGTTGGGAACGGTGACGTTGAGCTCTGAGCTTCCTATGCTCGCAGACTTGGACGGAAGGTCTTTTCTGAGATGAATGTGATTGTGGCGTTTTCAACAGGAGCACCATCCAGGGTGATGATGCCTTCTGCTTTGACGATCGTCGGCAACTTCTTACCGTTGCAACCGCTGGGTAGAAGGAAAAGGAAGGAGTTACATCCCAATCCCCGCCAATTCGGATATTGATCCTTCACGAACAAGAGAGTTCCTCATCAACTATCAGCATCTATCACTCGTAGTCGAACGGTGGGGGCACCCCCAGACTTTGAGCCGAGCGTTCCCCAGACCCCGTAAGGGCTTCGACCGCTGTAGATGGTTGGAGCAACGGCACCTAGGTTTCCGGAATCGATGTTGTCGCTGACGAACCGAACCGAGCCATCACCCAGGGCGATTTGAACGGCTCCACCATGTTCGCTGGTTGGGGTCCAAATTCCAGGGAACCAGTCTGGGGATACCGACCCGGTGCTGACCATGCATACGGCGCTATTGGGTGGAAGGATCGGATGCGATCAGAACAACGGCGCCTTTGAAGTTGACGCGATTGGCCCTTTGGCGTTCGGCGAGCATGATCGTTTCTTTCTTCGGTTCCGTCGACGACGATTTGGGAGGCAACCATGTTGTCGCCCACGCACATGCCGTAGCTTGATAGACCTCGGTTGCGGCTAGCATTGACTGGTTCATCGGTACCGTCATCGCTGGGGCATTCCAGCCAGGGTTCCAATCCGAAGCCATTGTTAAGGCTGTTGATTCGATCGTAAAGCGTTTGACCTTCGATGTAAGGCAGGATTTCCCACCAACCAGCCATAGCGAATCGCTGTTGAGTTTCCGGGGTTTGATCTGCGAAGTTGGCCCTGGATGGCTTAGAGGGCGTATAGATACGATGTCAAGAAAAAGGCTCAGACTCGGTCTTGGCGACGTCCGAGGGAGCGTTTTTTGGCGCAGGCATCGCAGATACCTTGGATGATGAAGCGGTGGTCTTTGACTCGGAAGCGATGCGTGCGGGCGACTTCGTCTCGAAGTCGGATGATTTCGTCGCTGGTAAATTCGATCAACTGCCGACACTTGGTGCAGTACAGGTGGTCGTGTTCTGGGTAGCCGTAATTGAGTTCGTACATGCTTCGACCGTCGAGTTCGAAGCGGTGTAGCAGTCCGGCGTCAACGAATTCCTTGAGGGTTCGATAGACTGTTGGGCGTGAGACGTAGTTGGTCGAGCCGCGTGTAGGGAGTTGTTCGATGAGCTGATCTGCGTCGAAATGCTCGTGTCGATTAAAGACTTGATCGAGCAGGAATTTTTTTTGGGAAGTGTTCCTAAGACCGCGGGCTTTCAGGAACTCTTCGTAGCGTTCCAGGGGGGTCATGGAGACTTTGACCGCCTGTAAGGGTTCGTTTTCGGATTTGGTGTCGTTCGGCATGTTTGCGGGTCGCTTAGGCTCTATTCTCCCTGGTGTATGACTACTATAACTACCGCTCTAGAGTTGACGAGAGAGGGGGGGAGGATGAATTCTGAATTCGAGGGAAAGCTACTGGTTTTTCGCGTGCTGCTCCCGCTGGTATCGGGGGTGCTTGCCGCATGGTTGATCGTCCCGTCGCAAGCGAGTGAGGAGCGGCCCAGGGGCAATGGGCGACCCTTGTTGATGGCGATTTTGGGATCCCTCACGGTTTGGGCGGCGTTCTTGATTTCGGATTTGGCGAGTCGAGGGATATTGCTCGATCCGAACGCTTGGTCGAACTGGGAAGCCCGCGAGCCGTGGATGCACTGGGTTTGGACCGGCCCGCTGGTGCTGACTCTATGGTTGTCCATAGGATTGGTGTGTGCCAGGAAAGCTTTCCATTGGCTTTGGATCATGGCGTTTGTGCTCCTTGCGCTCAGTGTCTTGAGCTTGATGATGTTTCCTAGTGGGCCAGGATATGCGGATCAGCTCACAAGCTTTCGGTATTTAGGTGGATTGGCGATTGTAGCCTCGCTCCTGAATTTTTCGTTGGTCATGCAGCGGTGTATCGAGACCAAGAGTTCTTGGTTTGGATGGGCGCATGTTGCGCATCTTGGGTGCATCGCCGCGGTGGTCTTGCAGAGCTACGCTTCGCTGGGTGAATGGATCATTTTTTGCGGTTCCTTGATGGCAGGAGCGATGCTCTTGATGAGTCGACGAGAGCACCCCCAGTCGCCCCAGGGCTTTTTCAAGACCGGAGATCGACTTTTTGGATCCGTTCTTACGATGCTTATGGGGTTTGCAGCCGTAGCGGGTTTAAGCATCTCCCGAGCTTATGCCTGGAACCCGATGCCGCTGTGGTTGCTGCTGGTGCTTGCGACGATCCCGTCGCTCATGGCGTCGGTAGACATAGCGATCTTTAGGTCGGCAAAGGGAGCGTTCGGTGCTAGGATTGCGGGCTGTTTGGTCGTGCTGGGGATTGTGTTTGCTTTGCTCTATGTTTTTGTTTTGCGAACAGAGCCTCAATGGTAGTCATGGCCATGGACAAAATACGGCTAGTTCAAGTTTTTCGGAAGATCCCAACGCCTATAGGAGTGTTGGATGCCCTGGCCCAGGCATGTTGGGGGGATGCGGGGTTGCAAGCGGGTTTGGTTTCCTTGAAGGCTTCTTCGGAGTCCGCTGCGGCAATTGGCCCAGCGAGCGCGGGTATCGGTACGAGCTCGAAGGTTGATGAAAATTTGATGAAGGCTTGTGAGGGGTTGCTCGATCAGACCAGCGAGCAGTTGCGAGAGTATTTCGGCCGAATGCGTCGAGGCTTTGAGCTCCCGATCGCCCCGCACGGGACGGTGTTTCAGCTTCAGGTATGGCGGTCATTGAGCCAGATCGGTTATGGAGAGGTATGGAGTTATTCTCGGTTAGCCGAAGCGATCGGGGTTCCCGGTGGCTCCCGTGCGGTGGGGGCGGCATTGGGGAAAAACCCTTTGTGGATCGTCGTACCGTGCCACCGCGTGGTGGGGAAATCTGGGAAACTGGTAGGGTTCGCCGGTGGATTGGATTCCAAAAGGCTTTTGATCGAACTCGAAACGAACCGGCCCAGCGGGTAGAATCCACAGCCATATGAGGAGCCTTAACAAACTCAAAAGCTGGTTTTCGTTCCAACTGACCCACTACTACTTGATCCATCTGTTGCTGCTGCTGCTTTTTGGCTGGATGGCGATGGGCGGGGTAGGGCTGCTGGTAGCTTTTTGGGTTGTGTTGCTTTGGTTTTCCGCTTGGCAGCGTCCCATGCGACCTGAGTTTTTCTTCATCGCTGGGTTTGGGCTTTTGGCCGCCGCAAGGTTTCTGCCCAGCGGGATGTGGGACAATGTGTTCTGGCTTTTTGGGTTCTTGCTCGTGGCAGCAAGTCCGTTGATCGACTTCATTTTTCCGACGTTCCGAAATGGCTGATAGCAACATCACAGCAGACGATCTAGTGAAAGCGATCCGTGCGGAGCGGACCGAGACTCCTAGTGCATCGCCGGTCCGAACGACTCGCCGCACGAGCATCGATGTGCTGCGTGGGATGGTGATGTTCCTGATGCTCGCCGAGGTATTGCATTGGAGCAAGTTACTTGGGGTCAGCGATCGCTTTTCCAAAGAGGTTCAATGGGCCTTGGAGTGGATCCGCTTTCATACCTCGCATGTTGCTTGGGGAGGTTGTTCCCTGCACGACATGATCCAACCGGCCTTTTCGTTTTTGGTTGGGACCTCGTTGGCCTTTTCATTTGCCAAGCGGACGCAGCAAGGGCAGTCTTGGGAATGGATGTTCTTGCATGCTTTGGCAAGAAGTTTCATTCTTGTTTTTTTAGGGATATTCCTCAGGAGTTTAGGTAAGCCCCAAACAAATTTTACGTTCGACGATACGCTCACTCAGATTGGGCTCGGGTATGGAGTGCTATTTCTGTTTGCCGGTCAAAAGCAAATTTGGGTGGTGCTCGGCGCGGTCGGTTTCCTGGCGTTCTATTGGCTCGTGTTTGCCATGTACCCTCTACCCCCGAGCGGTTTTGATTACGCTGCGGTCGGTGTGCCCGAGGCGTGGGAGCATCACAGGACCGGGTTAGCAGCTCACTGGAACAAGAACAGCAATGCAGCTTGGGCATTTGATGTTTGGTGGATGAATTTGTTTCCTCGGCAATCGAGGTTCCTTTTTTCCGCGGGCGGGTATTGCACGCTGAGTTTCATTCCTACGCTTGGCACGATGCTTTTGGGGTTATTGGCCGGCAATTGGTTGCGGGACATCGCACGGGTTGGTCAGCGAAGCCTTTATTTTGCGTCGGCGGCTGCGGTCTGCTTTGCGGGGGCTTGGGCCTTGGATTTTTATGGTCTGTGTCCGATTGTCAAACGGATTTGGACGCCCAGCTGGGTAATGCTCAGTGGAGGGATATGTTTTCTTTGGCTCTTGGTCTTGAGTTGGATTTGCGATGATGCAGGGTTGGCTGGTTGGTCGTTTTTTTTCCGAGTCATCGGTGCCAACTCGATTGTTGCATACGTCATGAGCTGGACCATGGAAGCTTGGACGCAGCAGGCCATCGAGCGGCATTTCGGTTTTGCAATCCGAGCTTGGGTACCCGCGGAATTTCAGGTTTTTTTCAACGGATGCTTGGTTTTACTGATTTTCTGGCTGATTCTCTGGTGGTTGTATCGTCAAAAGATTTTTGTGCGAATTTGAGCGTCTAGCGGTTTGGATTGCCATCAAGTTGCCTGTGGGACTGTTGAAACTAGACGGCAGGCTATACTATCGGCGGTTAAAGATGGGCAATCCGTCCGGTTTTCCGGGGGGGTGGCTTCAAGATTCTTTGTTTACTCGATAAATGTCTCAGGATTTCATCAGATATGAGAAAGCGATTTTTAGGAGCTTTGGTGGTAGGTTTGGTCCTACCGGCATTTGTTTACGGTGAAGAAAGCGTGAAGCTTGGGGATCCAGCGCTCACATCGGGAGTCCCTGGCGCGGGGGCTTTGACGGCCGCTGATGCACGCAAGTACCTCGATAACCCCACGAATCACGCGGTTTTGAGCGTCGAGTTGCCTGAGGGGCTCGCGGCGGGCAAGGGAGCCATTTTCATTCCGGAGAACAATCCGCTGACCCGAGCGAAAGTGGAGCTTGGGCGACAACTTTACTTCGACAAGCGGCTTTCGAAGACTGCGACGGTCAGCTGTGCCGATTGCCACAGTCCGTCTGCGGGTTATGGCGCCCACACACAGTTTGGCGTAGGGATCAATGGGCAGTTGGGGGGAAGGAACTCGCCGACATCGTTCAACCGGATTTTGAGCAAGGCTCAGTTTTGGGACGGAAGGGCAGCGAGTCTTGAGGCACAAGCCGTCGGTCCGATTGCCAATCCGATCGAGATGGGGAACACCCACGAGGGCGTGGTCAAATTCTTGACGGCCAACGAGGTCTATCGCATCCAATTTGAAAAGATTTTTGGAGCACCTCCGAACATCGATAATGTAGGCAAGGCGATCGCGGCCTTTGAGCGAACGATCGTTACCGGCACGAGCCCTTACGATGCCTATGAGCCGCTCCGCAAATTTGAGGAAGCATTTGCCGAGCAGATTGAAGACCTTGGGGATTTCAAAAAAGAAGATCCTTCAAACTTTGCCAAATTCGAGGAGCTCAAGAAGATTAGCGATGCGAATCCGATGAGCGAATCGGCTAAGCGGGGTCGAGCATTGTTCTTCAGCACCAAGTCGAATTGTTCGGCATGTCACGTTGGAGCCAATTTTACCGACGAGCTGTACCACAATCTTGGGGTAGGCATGGCGGCAGAGAAACCTGACCTGGGTCGTTTCGATCAGACCAAGCAGGAGAAGGACAAGGGGGCATTCAAGACCCCGACGCTTAGAAACATCGCCCTCAACGGGCCCTATATGCATGACGGGAGTCAGCAGACGCTCGAAGAAGTCGTCGAGTGGTATGCCAAGGGAGGACACCCGAACCCGACCTTAAGCGACAAGATCAAGAAGCTTGAGTTGACAGAGCAGGACAAGTCAGACTTGGTCGAGTTCATGAAGGCGCTCACTGGTCCTTTGCCGACAGTCAACGAAGGACGATTACCGCAGTAGTTTGTGGTTAGATAGCGAATAAAAAAAATCGGCTCGCTTTCGCGAGCCGATTTTTATTTCGCTGTATCTTAACCCTAGCAAACCGGATCGCAATTAGCGAACACGGGTGCTGCTAGCTTGAATGATACCGCGATTGGTGTTCAGGTAAGCATGTGGATCGACAACTGGAGCTGGAGCTAGAGCTGGAGCAGCGGTAGCTGGAACGCTTCCGCAGGAGCTGCAACCCGAGTCACAAGCAGCAGCGTCACAGCTGGACTTGCTCTTGAAAATCTTTCCGAGCAGACCGCACGAACGCTTAGCACCGCCGATACCGCCATCGCAACCAGCAGCGGCACCGCTGCAAGGATCGCAAGCAGCTACTTCTGCGCCGCACGAAGGACCACGACCGATCAAGCCGTTTCCGCAACCACCAGCAACTTCAGCACCGCAGCTTGGAGCAGCGATTTCGCTACCGCAGGTTGGAGCAACCTTGGCAGCGTGCTTAGCAGCCAAACGTGCATGCAGATTTGCAGCAGCGTTGTGGATCTTGTTCATCTTCTCAACGTGAGCTGCGTGCAGCTTGCACTTCAGACCCTTGAGACCGTCCAGAACTGGGGTACGGCAAACAGG
>CAILTZ010000027.1 GCA_903837255.1 uncultured Pirellula sp.
ATGTGATCAACGTCTCGGGGCATAGGCTCAGCACCATCGAGATCGAAAGTGCGCTGGTCAGCCATCCGTCGGTGGCCGAAGCCGCCGCGGTGGGCCGGCCCGACGAGATCAAAGGGCAGGGGATCGCGGTATTTGTGACACTCAAGAATCACACACCCGACGAGTCGATCCGCGATGAGCTCAAAAAGCACGTCCGCAAGGAGATCGGGGCGCTTGCGGTGCCCGACGAGATTCGCTTTACGACCATGTTGCCCAAGACGCGAAGTGGCAAGATCATGCGTCGATTGCTCCGCGATATCGCTTCGGGCAAAGAGAGTCTTCAGGATACATCGACGCTAGAGGATTTCAGTGTTCTTGCAAAACTTCGTGGTGACGAAGAGTAAAAACCAACGGCAACGCGGATCATGCAAACGACAATTGGTTTGTTCTTGTACCAACGATCTTGATCTTGGTATTGCTCTTGCGGTTCCCGCTCACGGGCAAGATGACCGATTGGGTGGTCAGCCAACTAGAATCTCGGCGAGACTAAGTTGATTATCGTAGGTTTTTGAGGATGACCAGGGCTCGGTCGGAGGCTTCGAGAGCGAATTCGTCTAGGGTCGGCAGCTGCTCGGCGATGCTGCTGGCAAGATCCTGGGCGGGTTCCTCTCGCCAATTCCTCAGGAACTTGAGCATGCGCGAGATGTCAAAACCACCGCTATTGGTAGAACCATCAGCACCAGACGTGGAGTTTGGGGCCAGCAACCGAGACGTGAATGCTACGAGCATTTCGCCTGGCTCTAAAATAAATCGGCCCAAGGCGTACTGCTGATCGGGATCGGAGCCCAAAGTCGCCAGGGAGCTTCCGATGTGCCGAATCCCTCGATCTCCCAGTACCAAGCAGTGCATTTGGCCCGCGGAACAAGCCACACCGTTTCCGGTTTCCGGATGGATTTGCAATGCCGTCAAGTGCAGTTGCCAAGCTTCATGGCCGCGATTCCAGTGTTGGTCATTGATGGTTTGCAAAGCGTTACGCAGCGATGAGTTCGAGCTTTGAGAATCACGCCCCTGGCCTATCGCCGAGCCGGATTCAAACAGTTGCAGCATCGTCAGAGCTGATGTTGCGACCATGCTTCCGGTGGCATGGTTGGCATTTGCCGCCCCGACCACCAGCGATAACTTGCCCTGTTGGGTAAGGCCCCAATGATGAAACGCGCCGCCGATGAGAGCTTGTTGATGCGACCAACCCCCTAGATCGAAGTCCTCATGGAGAATCTGTGTGTCCGCCAATAGGCTTGCTTGGAAATCAGCGGCAACGTCGAGTTGTTTGGCAAGGTGCCTTGCGGTGGTGACTTCACAGCCCAGGATCGATTGTTCGATTTCTCCCATCAATCGCCCTGCGGCCAAGTTCGCCACTTCGATTTCTGCGGCGGAATAGGAGCGAGGCTCAGCGGACCAAAACCACACGGTTCCGTGAGGGGTAGTGGTCGTTCCGATCGGTACGACCAGTGCGGAGCGATAAGCTTCTGGAGAGTGCCACTCCGGGGCCGCTTGGATATCGCTCAGCAGGACTGCGTTTCCGGTAAGGGCTTCCAGGTCTGCAAGGCTGCTTCGCAAGTCACGGGCTGGGGCCAGGAACCGGGACTTGGGCAAACCGTAGCAAGCCCTGAGCTTGAGCTCGGTGGTATCTTCGTCGAGCAAGTACAGCGCGGCGGCAAGTGCACCGAGAGTCCGCGAGGTACTTTCCAGGACCGATTCGAGCCGAGCGGCGAGTTCCCGCGATGGAGCAGCATGGTTCGATACAGCTATGATTGTCGAGAGTTCGGCTTCTCGGTCTCGAAGTGCCGATTCGGTTCGATCGATGCGGCGAACGAGCTTTTCGATCCCGCGCAGCAATCCCTTGGCTCGATCCATCGAGACACAAGGCAGATCGCTCCACAGCGAATCGGAGTCTTGGTCGCCGGGACCCTGGTTGTCGATGGTGGCCGAGACAAGATTGTCGATCAGCCGAGCGCGAAATGTTTCCCCCAGGGTTTCCTCAATCTCCACGCCCCAGTTGGTGGCGTTGGAAAAGGCCTTGAAACACTCCGAGATCTCTTCCTGAGCGCTATCTCGCAAGTTCGCTTGGTCAGAGCCTGCGGATCTTGCGTATGCGGGGCCTTGCGGGAGCGACAACGGACGGAAAGAGGGGATTCGGCGTTTCACGAGAAGAACTTCTGAGGCAGCACATGTGATGAGGGATAGCATAGAGGGGATCGTCGACAACTCCGGTAAAGCTTGAGGAATAGACAAAGCCTCATGCGTTATCGGTCTTGGTCCCTAAAGCCGGATCAATTGGAACTAGGCCGAACAACCGGCAAAGAAGCTAGTGGTGCTATAGAAGCTAGACACGCCAAAGTAGATAGACGTCATTTGCACGGAAGTAATTCGTAAAGCATAATTCGGGACAAGTCGAAGGCCGATACCTTGACTTGTTCCGATTCGGGTCAGTTCTCGGTCGGAAAAATAGTTCTTTTGCCCCAAGCCTGTTGCAGTGGATGCAACCCAGAATGAAAAGGAGCCTCCAATGCTTGTGCTCTCGAGACACCGAGATGAAAGCATCATGATCGGAGACGACGTTGTGGTCACGATCGTGGACATTCGTGGGGATAAAGTGCGGCTTGGTATCGAAGCCCCCAGCGACGTTCCTGTCCATCGGCAAGAAGTTTACGAAGCGATTCAGCGCGAAAATCGAAAGGCAAATCAGATTCAGCCTTCGGATCTTCGCGGCTTGAAGGATAACGGTTCGTAATTGTCGTTCCCCTGTCGGCCTCGTTGGTCGACGAAGATACTCAGCACCCTTCGGGTCAGTCCGAGTGAATTCTCGGCTGACCCGAGGGGTGTTTTTGTTTCAATGGGACGAGATTTTACGCAGCCAAAGGGTGTATAATCCCGTTATCCGAACCGATCCCCACCTTCGCCTGGACGGAATCCGAGGAAATTGTCAGGAACCAACGAGCAGAATCCATCGAAATTTCCGGCCCAGCCCCGTTGGGATGCTGGCTCTTTGCCTGCTTCGCCGGCACCGGCACCGCCTCCGCCGCCACCTGCTCCGCCGGCACCTGCTCCGCCCCCGGTACCGCCTAGTTCACTCCATGGTCGCACGGGTGCTTTGACCAAGAATGCATCTGCCTCAGCGGTCAATAGGCTTGAGCTCAAGGAGCTTGAGAATGGCGAGAGTCTGCATGCCTTGGCGAATCGCGAGGAACACGCTCAGGGCACAGAGTCTGACCAAGAGCCCGAGGGCTTGGAACGCTGGGTTGCACGATCGGTCAAGGAGGCACCGAGTTGGTTGATAAGCACGATGGTCCATATGGCGATCATTTTGCTACTTGCATTGATACCCTTGCGGAATGAGGTTGCTAAGTCGTTGGTGCTGTTTCTTGGGAATACCGAAGCGGGTTCTGAGGGGGACTCGCTCAGTTCGTTCAACATCTCCGAGTCGGACATGATGCAGGGAGAGAACGAAGGAGAGGCCGCCGAGGATTTGGCGATCACGGCTTCGGATTTGTCGAAGATCACCCCCGAGTTGACAGAGATCGGGATCGAGATGGCAGCACCTGATTTCTCGATCAAGAAGGGGCTTACGGGCCGATCCGGGACGATGAAGGGAGCCTTGCTCAAAGCCTATGGGGGCTCGGAGCAGACGGAGAAAGCCGTCGCGATGGGGCTTGAGTGGCTCGCGCGAAATCAGCTTTCGGATGGATCCTGGAGTTTGGTTACCCCGTTTAGTGAGGGAGGGACATCGGAGAATCGTCCGGCGGCGACGGCCATGGCGCTGATGGCGTTTATGGGGGCAGGCAACACGCATCAAACCGGGGCTTATCAACCGAATGTCTTGCGTGGCTTGAATCATCTGCTCAGGTTACAAGACGACGACGGGTACTTTGCGTCCAAGTCGGCTGGGATACAGCGGACGTATTCCCAGGCTCAAGCGACGATCGCGCTGTGTGAGTTGTTTGGAATGACTGGCGATCAGAAGTTGCGCGAGCCCGCCCAGCGCGCGGTGCTCTGGGCATTGCAGGCGCAGGACGACGGGGGAGGGTGGCGTTATGAACCTAGGCAGACCGGCGACACCAGCGTGACGGGTTGGTACGTCATGGCATTGATCTCGGCTCGCATGGCGGGCTTGGATGTCCCGAGCGATCGGCTTGATCGCATCCATCAATTCCTCGACACCGTCCAGCGCAAAGATGGGGTTCGTGGCCCCAGCGCCGAGGGTGATCAGTATGCTTATCAGGCTCCGTCGCAGGCGAAGATATCGATGACGGCCGAGGGGATGCTCTGCAGGATGTATTTGGGTTGGAAGACCGATGATTCAAGAATATTGCAAGGGGCCGCGAAACTCGTTCAGCAGCCGATCGTGCGGGGGGTGCAGGGTAGGGATTACTACTATTGGTATTACGCGACCAATGCATTGCATCATGCTGGAGGGCAAAGCTGGCGCATGTGGAACGAGGTGATGAAAGAGGCCCTTCCGGAGTTGCAGGTCAAGACCGGTAAGGAGCGCGGTAGTTGGCCATCTGAGGGAGATCCCCATGGAGGGGCCGGTGGGCGGCTCTACGCGACGGTCCTGTCGATCTTGTGTTTGGAGGCGTACTACCGCCACATGCCGCTATCGGAGATGGCTCCAAAAAAATAAAGAATTCTGCAGTGACGAATCCTGCGGCTAGGATTGGCTTCGTGTGGCTTCGGACGTGGTTCGAAGCATGTTGGATGCAAGCCGTTCGACCTTGCCATCCTTGAGTCGCACGACCGAGTCGCATTGCTGGGCGATCGATTCATCATGGGTAACCATGACGATCGTAAGGCCGTGTTGGCGGTTGATTTGACGCAGGATTTGAAGGATTGTTTGGCCCGATTCGTGATCGAGGTTTCCGGTGGGTTCGTCGGCAAGCAGCAGCGAGGGGTTCGCGATCAGAGCCCTAGCAATCGCCGTGCGCTGCATCTCTCCGCCTGAAAGCTCCCTTGGACGGTGCTTCAAACGATGCGAGAGACCTACTAGGTCGATCAAGTGCTTGGCGCGTTCGATGATCGATCGGCGATTGCGTAGGTACGAAAACAAACCGTTCCCGATCATCGCAGGAGCCAATACGTTTTCCAGGAGCGTTAATTCTGGGAGCAGGTGGTAGAACTGAAAGATCATCCCGAGCTGTTGGTTGCGAAATGCATCGCGATCGCGAGTCGCAAGGCAATCGATGCGCTGCCCATTGAAAGCGATCTCGCCTGCATCAGGCCGGTCCAGGGTACCGAGCAGGTGCAGCAGAGTGCTTTTGCCCGACCCGCTCTGTCCGATGATTGCCGTAACCCGGCCTCTGGCGGCTACGAAGTCGACGCCTTTCAAGACCGGTACAGAGGTTTTGTGTCGGCGATAGGACTTGAAAAGTCCCGTTGCGGTGACCATCGGATCGGCCACTCCCAAATTCGCAACTCGTGTGCCGCGTGAGGCTTCGAGATCCTCGGGGCGGATGACTCGGTAAGGGTTAGCGGTCTTGGTATCCATGTCGAGCATGTGGGGAGCCGGGATATGAGGATGGCGTGATGATTCAGTGTTACTCATAGCGAAGGGCCTCGACCGGGTGCATGCGGGCAGCGCGGATGCTCGGAAGCACGCTTGCCAAAACCGCGATGAGGATCGCTCCGAGAGAGACCCAAACAAGCATGTAGGGATGGATGATTGTCGGGATGGTATCGAAGTAATAAACGGTCGGATCAAAAACCTCTCGGCCGGTAATCCATTCGATCACCCGAGCGATGTCGTTGATCTTCCAAACGAAAACAAGTCCGCACACCAGACCGACTCCTGCTCCGACGGTCCCGAGCAGAACGCCATAGGCCAAGAAGATCGTAGCGATTCCGATGCCAGTTGCACCGAGCGACTTCAGGACGCCAATGTCGCGAGTTTTTTCTACGACAATCATGAAGAATGTGGCAAGGATGCCAAAGCCTGCCACGGCGATGATCATAAAGAGCAGGATGTTCAAGATGGTTGTTTCGAGTTGCACCGCTGCCAGCAGAGGGCCCTGGGTGTCCTTCCACGTTCTGACTTCGACGAAATCGTGGGTTGGTGGAAATTCATCGCGAAGCGAATCGCGAGCCGCATTGAGATCAACGCCTGGTTTAAGTTTGATCTGGATCGATGTAACAGAACCGATTCCCGTTTGCGGATCGATCATGCCGCGCGAGTGTTGAAGCTTTTCAAGAGGAACGAACGCAAAGGTAGAGTCGTACTCGCTCATCTTGCTCTCGTAGAAATCGACGATCGTAAACGACTCATCGATACCTCGAGGTGGGGTACCCGCGTTCGGAAAGGTGACCTGGACGTCGTCTCCGGGTCGCAGAAAAAAGAAGTCTTGTACTGAACCATCGGGTTCCCGACCGCGGATGCTCCCGAGGTTGATTCCAAGAACGATTCCGGAGCGTTGTTCTTTTTCGGGATCGAACTGGCTGATTTGCTGAGCATTGTTGGCGATTTGGATGCCAGGACCTGCCATGAGCGAGGCCACCGCATC
>CAILTZ010000028.1 GCA_903837255.1 uncultured Pirellula sp.
GATCAACGAGATGATCTCGTACTGCTTGCCGATGGAATTCGTGTGCGAACCAGGCAGCGCAAGCACCAGAAGAATCACTTCGTAGAACAAAATGAACGAAAATGGTGTGTAGACCGCGTGCAGGAAATTGACATCCAACTGCCCTAGTGCCCCCGCCTCAAGGGAAGGAACAGATCGAGCCAACGCGATCAAGATTAAATGGGCAACGAAGCCGACAGCGGCCAGCCAAACGATCCAATGCTCCATCCGGGACCTCTGCGTGTCGGAATCGACGAAGTCATAGAGGCGAGCAAATTGCCGGGTTGCGGACACGATCGAAAATTGCCGCACCGGTCTTGGAATCAACGCATTTTTCTCAGGAGATAAGCGGGAATCATGAACGTTCGACCGCAACCGCCCGCAGTCTTACTCTCGAGTCGGTGTCAGTACATGGTAGAGGTCGGGCAACAGCGGGCCCCATTTGTGGACTAAAGCGAGGTGTAGGTCGGAGGGAAAGATTTTCTGGTTTAAAGGGGACCAAATCTACATTGACACGCTTCTATAGTAAGTTTGAGCTACCTAGCAATTATTCGGATCCCACCGTGGGAGTCCGACCTTGTCTGGGTAGCGTAGGTTCGTTCATGCCTATTTATAAAGGGTTTAAGGCAATGTTTGAGTCAATTTTGATGCTCGCGGTAAAGATGCCGGATTTGTCGAATTTTCAGTTTTCGATCGTGGATAACGTCTTCTCCATGACGGTCGCCACCATGGGTGCAGCGGCCATTTTCCTGTTTTTATCGAGATCTTCGGTGGATGAAGCGTATCGTCCAGCGTTGATGATTAGCGGTCTGGTCGTAACGATCGCCTGCTACCACTACTTCATGATCCGCCACTCGTGGCAGGATGCGTACAAGCTTTCGGGGGATAATTACACGGGTTCCGGAGCCGCCTTCAACGACTTCTACCGGTACGCGGACTGGATTCTGACCGTCCCGTTGTTGATGGTCGAATTGGTGGCCGTATTGCGATTGGAAGCCAGCAAGGCCCGTTCGCTTCTGACTCGCCTGGTCATCGCCGCCGCCTTGATGATCGCCTTGGGTTACCCAGGGGAAGTCATCTCCACTCCCGATAGATGGACTGAGCGCGTCATTTGGGGTGCTCTTTCTTCCGTACCGTTCTTCTACATTCTGTATGTTCTGTGGACAGAACTGACCGCATCGCTCGCTACCCAGCCAGCTGCGGCGCGTAAGCTGATCGAAATCGCTCGTTTGGTCATCTTGATCACCTGGGCGGTTTACCCGATTGCCTACGCGTTTGGTGGGTTCGAATCGGCCTTGACAGCGAAGGCCTCAGGCACCGGTGATGCGACCGGGGTTGTCGGTCTTCAAGTCGGTTACGCGTTTGCGGACATGACGGCCAAGGCTGGTTTTGGTCTGCTGATTTACTTCATCGCTCGCGCCAAGAGCTCGAGTCACGGCAACGCTGCTTACCAACCAGCCTAGGCCGGAGTTGTTCTTCCTAAGCGACCGCACCCAATCGATGGTGTGCGGTCGTGTGCGGATCCGTTTTTTACCTCAGGGTGCTCGCGTGTCGCTTTCCGCGTTCTACATCGTGATCTGTGTGGCTGTGATAGCAGCCCTACAGCTATTGGGAGCGCCCGAGTTTTCGGTTTTGGTTTGCGTGGCAGCTATTTTGGTGGCCATTCTTGGCGTTCCGCACGGAGGCTTGGACCACTGGACCGGTCGTCGGCTTCTGGCATCTCGATTCCGCGATTCCTGGTGGATGATGTTTTTCCCTGGGTATCTGACGGTGGGTGTGGCCGTGGCCGTGTCCTGGTTTGTGTTTCCGTTGGCGACAGTGATCGGATTCTTTCTGCTCTCGGCATGGCATTTCGGTCGCGAAGATCAGCATCGCATTGCCAAGCGATCGGGAGGTCCGCATTCTTGGGCAATGCTGGAGCATCTTTCGGCCATCGCCTTGGGAGGGCTGGTGATCTGGATTCCCGCTTTGGTTCGCGCCGAAGAGATGACCTGGATGCTACGGATGATCGTCCCGTCGAAGGATGCGGTGGCAGCCGAGCAAATCGTTTTCTTTACGCGATCGATCGCTGTGGTCTTGTGCCCGGTTGCCTTGCTCGCATGCTTGTTGCAACGGAATCGCGAGGGTCAGGATCTCAATGCATGGGTACCGGTGGCAACCGCTGGAATCGCTGCAAGTGCCCCGATTCTCGTTTCGTTCACCGCCTATTTTTGTCTTTGGCATTCCATTCTCGGTTTGTCCCGTTTGCGAAGTCAGGAGGGGCTCAAGGTTCCTCAATTTGTAGCTTCCATCTTGCCCTTGTCGCTGATGGCAGTGGCGGGTGTGGTCGCTGCAGGGTGGTTTTTTCGGCAATCGCTCGGCACAAGCTCGCTCGGCACAGTGCCAGAGTCCCTGCAAACACTGTTCATCGGTTTGTCCGCCATCGCGGTTCCCCACTTGTTGTTGCATGAGTGGGCTGGTCTAGCTCGACGATCGTCGTATCGACCGGAGACGCAATCTTGAATCCAGGCATCAATTCAGTGTACGGATTGCCAGAGAACGGATTGAACCGGTACGCATTACACAGTCAGCGTCCTGACAAAGAGGTTCAGCGAGTCGATTACATCCTCGTGGGGGGTGGACTGCAAAGCGGGCTCATGGCGCTGGCGATTTCGCATCATCAGCCACAAGCCA
>CAILTZ010000029.1 GCA_903837255.1 uncultured Pirellula sp.
ATCGGGGATCCCGGTTGCCGTACCGATGATCATAGCTGTTGGCTGATTGATTTTCACTGAACTGCCTCTTTGAGTAATCGGTTCCGTGGACAAGTTCAACGTCCCCGAAGGCCCCAACGGAGAACCACCCGAGCCGAGCGAGCCGCAGGTCGTCGAGGTCGAGCGAGAGCAGATGGCCACGGCATTGCAAGCCTTCCACGATCCGAAGCTACGCGAAGCGATCCTGGCAGCCAAGCGGTCGTTGGAGCAAGTTATCGACGAGCAGACCCCCGATCAGCTTCTTCGGGCCGGTTTCGATGCCGAGGCGTTGGAGAAAGCCAAATCGATGCTGACGAGTTTCCGAAAGTTCATCGAAGACAACAAGGACCAGATCGAAGCGTTGCAAGTTTTGTACAGCCAACCCTACCGAGCGGGGCTCAAGTTCCGGCACGTCAAAGAGCTAGCCAGCAAGCTCAATCAACCGCCGTTCTTTGTTGACCCGAACCGACCCGAATCGCTTAGCCGGCTTTGGCAAGCTTATGAAGTGGTCGAGCCAGACAAGGTGCGAGGCAAAGGGGGCAGGCAGCTTGTGGATGTCATCGCATTGGTGCGACATGCCATGGATCCCAACACAACCTTGGCTCCGGTGGGGATGACCGTTCAAGAGCGTTATCAGCAGTGGATGGCCGAGAAGCAGACTTCGGGGGTCACGTTCACCGCCGATCAGCGCAAGTGGCTTGATGCGATCAAGGACCACATTGCCGCGAGTTTGAACATCGAGCAAGACGACCTTGAGGAAGTCCCGTTCAACTCCATCGGCGGCTTGGGCCGTGCCTACGAGCTCTTTGGAGATAAGCTCATTGCGATCCTGGATGAATTGAATGAGAGGTTGGCAGCATGAGTGAATCAAACGAATTGCCGAAGGGATGGGCGAAGGCACGAGTGGATTCACTAGTGCAACTCGTCAATGGTTTCGCATTCAAGCCCACTCAATGGAAGAGTGAAGGACTGCCGATCATCCGAATCCAAAACCTCAACAATAACGATGCGCCCTTCAACTACTGCCCGGAAGACCTTCCAGACAAGATTCGAGTTCGCAATGGCGACCTGCTATTCGCTTGGTCTGGAACACCCGGAACATCATTTGGTGCGCACATCTGGCGAGGACAAGACGCTTGGCTTAATCAACACATCTTTAAGGTGAATTTCAATCGGGAATACCTAGACGAAAGATACCTTCGTCTGGCGATCAATCAGAACCTTGACAGTTATATTCGCCAAGCTCATGGAGGGGCCGGTTTGGCTCACATCACAAAGGGCCGCTTTGAAGAGTCGCGGCTTCCTATCGCTCCCTTAAATGAGCAATCCCGCATCGTCGCCAAGATCGAAGAACTGTTCTCCGACTTGGATGCAGGTGTTGCGGCGCTGAAGCGAGCCAAGGCGAATCTGAAGCGATACCGAGCCTCTGTGTTGAAAGCTGCCGTCGAAGGCAAGCTGACCGAACAGTGGCGAGCCAAGCATCCTGCGAAAGAACCCGCTTCGGCTCTCCTGGCACGCATCCTCAAGGAACGCCGTCTCAAGTGGGAAGCCGATCAACTCGCCAAGTTCGCCGCCGCTAAAAAAGAACCGCCCAAGAACTGGCGAGATAAGTACGTTGAGCCAACACCGCCTGACACGACGGAATTGCCTGAGTTGCCTGATGGGTGGTGCTGGGCGAGTGGAAATCAACTTTTTAACTGGGCAAGCGGAGATTTTCTTCCGTCGTCCAAACAAGAAGACGGCAGGATACCCATTTATGGTGGGAATGGTATCAACGGCTTTCACAATCAGAGCAATGTTGAATTTCC
>CAILTZ010000030.1 GCA_903837255.1 uncultured Pirellula sp.
CGTTTACGCTACTTACGCTGAGCCAAAACACCCCCTGCGGTCAATTCCGCCTTGTGATAGGCGTTCTGGGCGTCGGTGGACCAACGTCCGAATACGGTCCCGACCAACTGCATTACAAAAGCACGCACGAGCATTTTCGTGCAGCGATGGCGGAACTCAAACAACTCAAGAAATAACAAGCATGAAAAACCAAACAGTATTCTTTGCACTCTTCCTTATGTTCTCGGCGTTTGGCGCTAGCTACGCCGCCGGGGGAGGTCAGGCAGCAGAGGTCCCTGATTTCACTCAAGGGGACAAGATCCCTGAGGACGCCAAGCACGATTGGAATCTCGGGGCCACGGGGCTGCGAGGCTGGATGTATTGTGACAAGATGGTCACCTCCGACGCCCGACAGATCGCGATCACCAAGGTTGCAAAAGGTTCGCCAGCCTACGGCATTCTCGAAGTGGGCGACGTGATTCTAGGGGTTGGTGGAAAGCCGTTTTCCTATGACCCTCGCACCGAGATGGGCAAGGCGCTGACGGTTGCCGAAAGCGAAGCAGGAAACGGCGAACTGACGCTGAGCCGCTGGCGTGCCGGAATCTCGGAAGAGGTCGTTGTGAAAATACCGGTCTTGGGAACTTATAGCGCCACGGCCCCCTACGATTGTCCAAAGTCCAAACGGATCCTCGAACAAGGCTGCAGAGAGCTTGCCAAGCGGATGGAGGATCCCTCCTATACCAGGCGGCTCGATCCGATCCCTCGATCGCTCAATGCTCTGGCTTTGCTTGCCAGTGGCCAAGAGAGCTATCTGCCGCTTATCCAAAAGGAAGCTCAGTGGGCAGCGAGTTTCAAGGACGAAGGAATGGCCACTTGGTACTACGGCTACGTCATGATGTTGCTTGCCGAATACAAGATCGCCACGGGAGATGATTCGGTCATGCCGGGCCTGAAGCGACTGGCGCTCGAGGCGGCCAATGGACAAAGTGCGGTCGGTTCCTGGGGGCATCGGTTCGCTCGGCCCGACGGACGCCTCTACGGATACGGGATGATGAACTCTCCGGGTTTGCCTTTGACGATCTCGATGGTCATGGCACGTGAGGCAGGCGTCGAGGATCCAGCACTGGACCGCGCCATCGAACTGAGTGTGCGCTTGATGCGATTCTATATCCACAAAGGGGCGATCCCTTACGGAGACCATCATCCGTGGATTGAAACCCATGAGGACAACGGCAAGTGTGGGATGGCCTCGGTATTGTTCAATCTGATCGGAGAATCGAAGGGTGCGGAGTTTTTCTCTCGCATGAGCGTCGCGGCGCATGGACCGGAACGCGACACGGGGCACACGGGGAATTTCTTCAATATCCTCTGGTCTTTGCCTGGCATTTCCCAGTCTGGACCGAACGCGACCGGAGCTTGGATGAAGGAGTTTGGAGGCTGGTACTTTGACCTCGCAAGGCGCTTCGACGGCAGTTTTCTGCATCAAGGCCCACCCGAGAACGATCGGGATAGCTACGCCGGTTGGGATTGCACGGGGAGTTATCTGCTGGCCTATGCGATGCCACTCAAGAAGCTGTATCTGACGGGCAAGAAGTCCGACGCGGTACCCAAGCTCGATGTCGCTACGGCAGAGTCACTAATCGATGATGGACGGGGTTGGAACAACAAAGACCGAAACGGTTTTTACGATGCGCTCAGCAACGAGCAGCTTCTCGAGCGACTGGGGAGCTGGTCGCCTGTGGTGCGCGAGCGAGCGGCGATGGCACTCGGGAGAAGCAAAAGCGTTCCGGTCGAACCCCTGATCCAGATGCTCGATTCCCCGAGCTTGGAGGCTCGCTATGGAGCTTGTCAGGGTTTGATCCAGCTTCGTCGTCGCGGCATGCCGGCCGTAGCGGCCTTGCAAAAGACACTTGCACATGACGACCTGTGGCTTCGAATCAAGGCAGCCGAGGCACTTGCAGCGATTGGCAAGCCCGCCATGCAGACTGTCCCGCAACTGCTCGAATTGCTCGCACAGGTGGACATTGAGAATGACCCGCGTGGCATGCAGCAGAGGTATTTGTCGTTCGCTCTTTTTGAACGCGATGGCATGCTCGGCCGATCGCTCGAGGGTGTCGATCGCGAGGCGCTCAACAAGGCCGTGCGAGCGGGCCTGAAGAACCAGGACGGACGAGCTCGGGGCAGCATCGGTTCGGTTTATCGCCAATTATCGCTCGGGGAGATCCAGCCTTTACTGCCTGCGATCCATGAGGCCATCATCCAGCCGGCGCCCAGTGGCGAGATGTTCGCCGATGGAATCCGGGTCGAAGGGCTGCGGTTGCTCGCAGAGCACCATATAGAGGAAGGAATCAGCGCCTTGGTGCTCTACACCCGCGATCAGAATCCTTGGGAGAGCCAAAACCGCACGCCTGAGCTGATGAAGATCCTTTTAAGCTACGGCGCGCATGCCAAGGAGGTCATTCCGGAACTCACCAAGATCGCCAATTACTTTGAGAAGGAGGAAGAAGACTTTCCAAGGGATTTGGGGCTCATGAAGGCCAAAAGCGTCCGAGAAACGATCACCGCAATCGAAGCTGCGACAGACTCTCCGGCGCTTAGGCGTCTAAAATAGGACAAGAGTGTCCACGCCACGGAAAAACGAAAAGGAACCATCACGGACATGAATCGAACCTTGCCTGCCATGCGATTAACCATTTGGAAGAAACTGATTTGCGTTTGTGCTCTGATACATCTCATGGCCAGTCACCTTGGCGCTTCAGAAGAGCAAGAAAAACCTGCTCAGCAGGAGGCTAGGGCTACAAAGCGATCGCCTTACGTCGAAAACTGGACGCAGTGGCGAGGCCCTCGCGCGGATGGACATGCAGGGGAACGAGCAAGGCCACCGATTCAATGGGACAAGGAAAAAAACATCGCTTGGGTGGCTGAGTTACCCGGAGAGGGCTCGGCAACACCTATCGTGTACGGCAATCAGGTTTTCGTCTTATCAGCGGTCAAAACCGAGCGAAAAAGCACGACTGCCGTGATCAATGACGAGCGAGCTAAAACGACTCCTGACGAGATGTACTATCAGTTTGTAGTTTCAAGTTATGATCGCAGCACCGGACAGGTTCTTTGGCAGCGAGTCGCGATTGAACAAGTCCCGCATGAAGGCAAACACGAAACGAATACCTATGCTGCCGGATCGCCGACTACCGACGGCCAGCGAC
>CAILTZ010000031.1 GCA_903837255.1 uncultured Pirellula sp.
CAACTGTCGCAGTTGCGAGAGAAGCTCTCTTTGATGGTAGGTTCCGAGCTAGCTTGTTCGTACCGTTCGCACTTGATGTGCGCTCCGACTCCTGATCTGCATGAACGATGCGAATACGAAACCTGGGCGATCGATCAGAGGATTGAATTGCTGGTTCTGCGATATGCTCGAGGCCATCAGGAGTTACTGAACGACGAGGGTATCGAGCTGGTCAGTGCGCTTTCGAGTTTTCCGGGTGGTTTACAAAGTCTATGGGGACCTGTCGAGCGACCGAGTTTGTTTGGACATAAGCCATCGGCGGATCAGCTTGCCAAGCGTTCTAGGGGATTGGATCGATGGATCGCTACTCGAAGCGATCAGATACGCGTTGAGACCGGTGCGGCTTATACATCCAAGGCCACTGCATGGGAGCGTTGGAGGCTAGCGGTCAAAAAATCCGACACGATTGCAGAGCGATTCGAGAGACTCCAAGAATTGGCGGAGCTTCAAGGGAATCTGGCACAGCAGGTCCAAGTCAAACTCGAGTATTACCAGGCTAGGGCGCAGGAGATCGAGCGTTGGATCGAGTGGCATCAAGCCGACTGCGATCTTCAGCAAGCCACTGGAAGGATTGGTTTTTGGAATCTCGAGAGTGCGGCGTGTGTGCCGCTAGCGGACTCGAGCGTCAAAGACGAATAAAGATTTTGTTGGCTTCGAGAATTCTCGCAATTGCATAGAGAGCAGCCATGAGTGCCACGAGCGCAAGCACGACCGACCAAGCTGCCGAGTCTTTTCGAAGAAAGCCACCGATTCCGTCGATTAAAAATCCGTGGATCGCATAGCAAGTGATTGCGTTTCGACCGAAGCTGCGAAAGATGCCAATATCGATATGAAACTGTTTGATCAGTCCATCGAAGAGCAGAAAGAGCGTCAATGAAAATCCTGCGCTGAAGATCAGGTAGGATAACGTGCCTGCTTTTTGGCTCATCATCCAGTAGTTCCAAGCTCGATGTTCCCAGGTTGGAGGCGGGACAAACGGGGGTTCTGCCCATGAACTCCTCTTGCCACTTGCGATGTCTTGGATTCCCGACAGGGCAGGGGAGCTAGCAAGTTTCTGGCTCGATTCTGTTGCGGGCCGACTGCGATCGTACATGCGGGTTGGGCAGGAGAGCAGGTAGCCAACGGCCATCAGGGCGCAGGAGATCACAAACCACTTGGTCGGCGATAGTTGATTCCATTGCTGGCCTGCCCAGAGTCCAACGGTGGCGGGGATCGACCAAGTCAAGAAGCCCAGAGGTCCACCGTCGATCGCTCCTGGGTTGGCGTGTACCCAGCGAAAGTAAACCAGCTCCGAGAGGGCTGCGTGAGTCAGCGCTCCGCCGGCGATCCAAGCGATCCGTATCGGCCAGCGACTCGGTAGAATTGGTACGATCCAGAGGGTGGTCCAAGCGATATGGGTCAATGTTTGGAACCAATCTCTTTTCCAAATTGCGAACCAAAAATCGGTCTTGAGGATTTTGGTTCGAAGATCCTCCTGTCCCCAGGGGAAGTAGATCAAAAGGGCCACGATCATCAGGGCGATGGATCTTTTTATCAGTTTGCCTTGGATGCGGCGCTTGCCAGCTAGATCATCTGCAGCAATACGATTCCAAACAATTGCAATCGCCAGTCCAACGGCAAACAAGAAGTTCGGCATGATCGTATCGGCGTAGCTACAGTAGTCGTTGGTATGTCGCAGGATTCTCGGGCAGCAGGCATAGTTTCCCAGGAAATTCACAACGATCATGCCACAGACTGCATAGCCACGGAACTGGTCTAGGCTGGTCCAACGTTCAGTCTTGGGCTTGGACAAGTTTCACCTCATCGAGACTGGATTGCGATTCGACAACTCGGTACCGGCGGTTGACGGAGAGGTTTTCCCATCGAGATATTCTGCCGCTAGGCCAAGCGATTTCCAGCGAATCGATCTTGGTCGAGGTTCCTAGTCCAAGATGGACGAAGTCTTCGTTCGAGCATTCGAATCCGTTGCCCGAGAGTCGCTGATGAACCCAGCTTTGTCCAACGGCTTGGACGCTCACCACCGCCCCGATAGCGTCTCGTTCCGACTCGGTTCCTATCAGTTCAACGGCCAACCAGTTTCCGTTGGTTGACGTCTGATTTTTAAGGATCGAAAGGGGATGATCCAGGTGGGTAACATAGCTATCGACGAGTCCGTCGCGATTAAAGTCCCACAGGCCCAAGCAACGGGAAAGGTATTCATTGGTGAAAAAGGGTCCGAGTGTATCGTTGGGTTGTTCGGCGAAGGTTGCTTCGCGCTGTAGAAATACCTGTGGTCGCATCGTGTAGGGTTGCCCTCTGGACCGGTAGTCGTCGACGTGACCGTTGACCACCATAAGATCCTGCCAACCGTCGCAGTCGATGTCCAAGCATTGGGCCCCGAAACCGAGAGTTTTCTTTTTTGGGTCGATCAGTCGGTATCGCCGAGAGGCATCGACGAAAAAGTTCGAGTCGTTTTGGAGATACAGCGCGTTGTATTCATCGATGAAGTTGGTCATAAAAAGATCGAGGGTACCGTTGCGATCGATGTCTGCGCAGCCCACCCCCATGCTCGCTTGCGGTTTGCCTTGGTTGTCAACCGCACATCCCCGCCGGACGGCTTCGTCGGCGACTAAGAATCGCCCCGGGTGCTTCGGGTCCTGGGCACTGAGGTAGAGATTGTTGGGTGACATATCATTGGCGATGTACAAATCGTTTCCGTGTTTTCGGTCAAGGTTCCCGACGATGAGTCCCAATCCACGTCCATCGGCCATCGAGAGGTTCCAAGTTGGATTGGCGAGCTTGAATCCACCTTGTCCATCGCTCATGTAGATAAAGTCCTCGGAGGCGGGGAACTCGGTCGGCCTACACACCTGCGGGACGTTTTCCCTGGATACACAAAGGTGGGTGATCACATCGATGCCTGAGGCATAGTTGATCTCCACGAGGTCCGGCAGGTGGTCTCCGTCGATATCGGCGATCGCTCCGCTGACACTCCAGACGGGATGATTGGTGATATCTCTTTTCATGGCAGCGACTGGGATCGATTCAAAGGTCCCGTCACCTTGGTTCCTCAGCAGCCGATTCTCGCCAAAATTCAGGACGAACAAATCGGCCATTCCGTCCTGGTCCCAATCCCCGACGGCGACACCTTGGCCGTAGGCTCGATCGTTGACCCGTGCTTGGACGGCTGTGTTTTGGAATTCTTTTCCTGCGATATTTCGCAGGAGCACATTCGGGTCGTTCGAAGCGGGTTGCCTGGGGTCTCCGCCACCTTGCAAGACCAACAGATCCGGCCATCCGTCCTTGTCGTAGTCGATCACACCGGCCCCTGCGCCGTTGCTTTGGTAAGTCTGCATGCCTGGGGCGTTGGGATCGTCACCGTTGCGATATACGACATCGGCGTGGAGTTCCTTGGAGACATCGCTCCATGCAAGTTTCGCTTGGACTGTCCCCGAACTGGCCGCCCCCGAAATGGCAGATTGGTTAGGCGTTGGGTTTTGGGAGGGGGTAGTCGACTCAGCCAATGCTTTCCAATCGATCTGTGGATAGTCGGAAAAGGATTTTTCGAGTCCCGATTTGAGTGTTTGCGAGGGGGTTGCGCCAAGGCTCGTTCGCTGTGCTTGAAGCTCCTTGATTTTTGCGCCCGAAGGGTTGTTCGCTTTTTCGTTGATTTCGCGCCACAGGATAGCTTCGAGAACCCTGCCCCGGCTTTCGAGGGTGTCAGCGATCTGGAGGATCCACTCGCTGCGGCGGTTGCCATCACGGCAGTAATTGAGGTTTCGGTTTGCAAGCTGGGTATCTTGGAAGACTTTCTCTGCGGTCTGGGCACCGGATTGGTCACCGAGAATAGCAAGCGTTTGTGCGAGGTTGCCGGCAGCCAGTGGGTTCATCGGATCGAGTTCAAGGCTTCTTGTAAAGCACTTGGCGGCTTGCGGGTGTTTGTTTTGATATTGGCACCAGAGTCCTATGGCTCGCCAGTAATCGGGAAAGGCCTCCATGTCCTGCCGTGGGGATTGCTTGTACCAATCCCCGAGTTCGCTCCATTTCTCTTGATCGATCAGAGCCAGACCGAGTCCTACCCAGAGAGCCGGGGTAGCTTGTCCCCCTTGGATGATCTCGCGGAAGAGTGTCTCGGCTTGGTCTGGTTTTTTTTCGTAGAGGGCCCCGAAGCCGATGGAGCTTTTCAAACGAAACTCTTTGGGGTTTTCTGTAAACTTTTGGCGAACCAGTTCGTCGCTCTCGACGGGTTTGACCGTATCGAGGGCCATGACCAGGGTTGTCAGATCTGCGGCGCCCAAAGAGACGAGGTTCTGCATGAGCAAGGAGGATTCGAATCGACGTCCTTGGAGGTCAAGCACAGCGGCTAGTAGTTTGTTGGTTTCGTAGTCGTCGGGTTTGCGTTGCAGGATTTTTTTGGCTCGCTCTTCGGCGGCTTGCAGCAGAAAGCGATCGCGGCACCAGCTCGTCGCACTGCGGTGTGCGAGGACACCGAATTCAGGATCTGCGATGGGGATACGATCGACCATCGCTAGGGCTTGGTCGAGTTTTTTTCGCTCCAGGAGAACTTGTGCAGAGACATACAGGGCGCGCGAATCACTTGGTGAGCTTAGCAGGACGTTCTTGCACTCCTCCCAAGCGTCATCGAATCGTCCGGATTCGAGCAGTTTCATGGCTCGCAGTGAGCTTGCTTTTTTGGGTTCTTCGCGAGTTGCGGCGCTGTTGGCAGACGGGTTCTTTGGCGAGGTTGCTTTGTTCTGATTCGCGGCGGGTTCGCACCCGACCAGCGCAAGGGCGATGAGACCAATCTTGAACAGATGATCGCAGCGTCGGGAATGGGGTGATCGATTGGATTTCATGGTGTGAGCGGTTTGAGCCTGCATTGAAAGATGCGTATTTCCCGTTGATTGTCTCCGAGGTCGATCAGCGTTGAGTCGCAGCTCCAGCCGGCTTTTCGGATCCAGTTTTCGAACCGGTCCCCGGTGTGCCGTTGCGGTTCGCTCAGGAGCACCACACCATGGTGGTCAAGGACGTGTCGCATGCAAGGTTCGAGAATTGGGTAGAGTGATGGGTTGTAGACGATGTCTGAGCCGATGACGATTGGGAAGCGTTGGCAGAAGCCATCGAGGTCTGCCCAATCGAGTTTGCGAACGTGGACTCGGTCGGAGACGAATCGGGCGTTGAATCGGCACATGATCAGGGCCATGCTTGATGCATCGGTGATGCAAACCTTGGCACCTCGAAGAGCTGCTGCGATCCCCGCGCGGCCACTTCCTCCGCCCAGTTCGAGAACAGGAGTCCCGGGGGAAATGTTTAAAGTGCCCAGGAAGCGATCGAGGCCTTGGGCAGCTCGCCAGGTGGCAGCCCAGAATGGGTCAATCGCTGCGGATTCGGGCTGATCGTTAAGGAGGGTTTGTTCGAGCAATCGATCGGGGTTGATGACGCGAGCCCAAGGATAGTTTTCACCGGCGATTTCGGCGTGACCATGTTCAAGCTCGACCCTGCGTTCCAGACGCTTAAGCAGTTTCAGCGCGTACCTCGAG